>NZ_JBITER010000005.1:0-258130 GCF_044455345.1 Streptomyces sp. NPDC051286
CCGGGTGGGTGTCCTCGGGGGTGTGTGGTCGGTGGAGAGGGGGGCCGGTATCGCTGGTGTGGGGGGGGGGGGGGGGCGGCCCCCGGGGCCGCCCCCCCCCCCCCCCCCCCGCGCCGATGAATGTAAACCAGCCGGGTCCGTATCTCGGTACACGCCGGCCGGTGTGCTGGGGTCAGTGGATGATGCCCGTGCGCAGGGCCACGGCGACCATTCCGGCGCGGTCACCGGTGCCGAGCTTGCGGGCGATGCGGGCGAGGTGGCTCTTGACCGTCAGGGCGGAGAGCCCCATGGAGACGCCGATGGCCTTGTTGGACTGGCCTTCGGCGACCAGCCGGAGTACCTCCACCTCGCGGCCGGACAGTTCGCGGTAGCCGCCCGGGTGGCTCGGGGTGCCGGGGGGCCGGCGGTGCATACGGGCGGCATTGGCGCCGATGGGGGCGACGCCGGGTCGGGTGGGGTGGCCGATATTGGTGCGCGTGCCGGTGACGACATAGCCCTTCACGCCGCCCGCAAGGGCGTTGCGTACGGCGCCGATGTCATCGGCGGCGGAGAGGGCGAGGCCGTTCGGCCAGCCGGCGGCTCGGGTTTCGGACAACAGGGTCAGCCCGGAACCGTCGGGCAGATGGACGTCGGCAACACAGATGTCGCGCGGGTTGCCGACGCGGGGACGGGCCTCCGCGATGGACGACGCCTCGATGACGTCACGTACTCCGAGGGCCCACAGGTGGCGGGTGACGGTGGAACGGACGCGGGGGTCGGCCACGACGACCATGGCCGTCGGCTTGTTCGGGCGGTAGGCGACCAGGCTTGCGGGCTGCTCTAGGAGAACGGACACCAGGCCTCCTGGGGAGTGGCGGGACGGGCCGGCTCGGGGATGAAGCCGGGGCGAACCGTGCTTGAAGGGTCATTGACCTCTTCGGCAGCAGACCCGTCCTCCTTTAGAGGAAGATCACGATTTCATGCGTAACAATTCGGACAAATCGGACGGGCGATCGATTGTACGACAAGAATGCCGGTAGCTGTGCGAAGCCTGTGACGCACGTCGCGGACAGGACCCGGCCGCCGGGACGCGCGGCACGGTCCGGTGCCGCGCACACCGGCGGCCGCGAGGAACGTGCGGGATCCGGCGTACGGCGCCGGTCGCGGGATGCTGCAGGCGGGAGCGGGTGTCCGGGGGTACGGCGGCGCGACCGGGCGTGCGGGACCGGGGGTGTGGATACGGCGGTGCGGCGGGGTGTACGGGATCCGGCTGCCGGAGTGACAGGCCGCGCGGGCGTGAGGACCCGGGGGTACGGAACCGGCATACCGGGCCCTCTGCGGAGCCGCCGCGCGGAACCTGGGTCCCGGATCCGGTTTCGGACCGGCTGCAAGGAATGGGCACAACGGAATCGGTGGGATGCGGAACCGGCGTAGGCAGGATCCGCCTCCGCGTCCGGCCTACGCACCCACATGGCGGATCCGGCCTACGCACCCACATGGCGGATCCGGCCTGCGCACCCGGCCCTGGGTGTTCGTCCGCGTAGCCCCCGCTACGGTGCCTGCGGGCCGCGCCGCTGGGGCAGTGTCACCACCGCCGCGTCGGCGGGTCCCGACGGCGGCAGACCGGCGATCTGGCACAGCAGATCTCCCCACGCCGCCAGATGTGCCGCCGTGTCCGGCACCCCGCCACGCCCCTCGCGCGGCGTCCAGGACGCACGGATCTCGATCTGGGTCGCCGGGCGCCGCTCGGCCAGCGTCCCGAAGTAGTGGGAACCGGCGCGGGTGACCGTGCCGCCCGCCTCCCCGTACGACAGGCCCCGAGCCTCCAGCGCGCCGGTCAGCCAGGACCAGCACACCTCCGGCAGCAGCGGGTCGGACGCCATCTCCGGCTCCAGCTCGGCGCGTACCAGCGTGACCAGCCGGAATGTGCCCTGCCAGGTGTCATGCCCGGCCGGATCGTGCAGCAGGACGAGGCGGCCGTCGGCGAGATCGTCCTCGCCGTCGACGACCGCCGCCTCCACGGCGTACGCGTGCGGAGCCAGGCGCTGGGGCGGCCGAGTCGGCTCCACTTCGAGCTCGGGGCGGAGCCGCGCGGAGCGCAATGCTTCCACCGCCGACCGGAACGCGGGCGGGACGGAACTGCCCTCCGCACTGTCCTTGCCGTCAGCGCTGTCGGAATGTTCGGAAAATTGTCCCTGAGCCGGAGCCATGCGGGGAAGAGTAGGCGGAACCAGAGCCTCGTGCAGGGAGGGACACCCTGCTGGACTCGGCTCCTTGCCGCTTCATGCGAAGATTCTGTGCGTGAGCGCCAACGACAGCCCCTCGGGCCAGCAGACGACGACCTCCGCCACCCATGAGTCGGCATTCCTGAAGGCGTGCCGCCGCGAACCCGTGCCGCACACGCCGGTCTGGTTCATGCGTCAGGCGGGGCGCTCGCTGCCCGAGTACCTGAAGGTGCGCGAGGGCATCGCGATGCTCGACTCCTGCATGATGCCGGAGCTGGTCACGGAGATCACGCTGCAGCCCGTACGCCGCCACAAGGTCGACGCGGCGATCTACTTCAGCGACATCGTCGTGCCCCTCAAGGCCATCGGGATCGACCTCGACATCAAGCCCGGCGTCGGTCCGGTCGTCGCGGACCCGATCCGTACCCGGGCCGACCTGGCCCGGCTGCGTGATCTCACACCGGAGGACGTCCACTACGTCACCGAGGCCATCGGCATGCTCACCGCGGAACTCGGGTCGACGCCGCTGATCGGGTTCGCCGGTGCGCCGTTCACTCTGGCGAGCTACCTCGTGGAGGGCGGCCCGTCCCGCAGCCACGAGCGCACCAAGGCGATGATGTACGGCGAGCCGGAACTCTGGGCCGAGCTGCTCGACCGGCTGGCGGAGATCACCGGTGCGTTCCTGAAGGTGCAGATCGAGGCGGGCGCCTCGGCCGTGCAGCTCTTCGACTCCTGGGTCGGCGCGCTCGCCCCCGCCGACTACCGCCGCTCCGTGATGCCGGCCTCCGCGAAGGTCTTCGACGCGGTTGCCTCGTACGGTGTCCCGCGCATCCACTTCGGTGTCGGCACCGGTGAACTGCTCGGGCTGATGGGCGAGGCGGGCGCGGATGTCGTCGGCGTCGACTGGCGGGTCCCGATGGACGAGGGTGCGCGCCGGGTCGGACCCGGCAAGGCGCTCCAGGGCAACCTCGATCCGGCGGTGCTGTTCGCGCCGACGGCGACGGTGGAGGCGAAGACGCGTGAGGTGCTGGACGCGGCCGCGGGTCTGGAAGGTCACATCTTCAACCTGGGGCACGGCGTGATGCCGGCGACCGACCCGGACGCACTGACCCGGCTCGTCGAGTACGTCCACACGCAGACGGCCCGCTGAACCGGTCGCCGAACCGCATCCTGCTCGCCGTGAAACCCTCGGGTTCCGCGGCGAGCGGTGCATTAGGGCCTGTTCCGGGTTCCCCGTCGTTCGCGCGAAGCGCGGGCGCAGCGGTGGTCGGTGCGTGCGATCGGCGTGCGGTGTCGCAGGTCATGTGGCGGAGCCACCTGTCCTGCGGGGCCGTTCGTCCGCATGACGACGGAGAGCTCCCCTATACACCCGCCGCGCGGACGGCCTGGACCGTCTTGCGTGCCGCCACCAGGACCGGGTCCCACACGGGCGAGAACGGCGGGGCGTATCCCAGGTCGAGCGCTGTCATCTGCTCCACCGTCATCCCCGCGGTGAGTGCGACCGCCGCGATGTCGACGCGCTTCGCCGCTCCGTCCCGGCCCACGATCTGTACGCCGAGCAGCCGGCCCGTGCGGTACTCCGCGAGCATCTTCACCGTCATCGGCTGAGTGTCCGGGTAGTAGCCCGCCCGCCCGGTCGACTCGATCGTCGCCGTGACGAACCGCAGACCCACCGCGCGGGCGTCCTTCTCCCGCAGCCCCGTCCGGGCGATCTCCAGGTCACAGACCTTGCTGACCGCCGTACCGACCACGCCCGGGAATGTCCCGTACCCGCCGCCCACATTGGACCCGATGATCTGTCCGTGCTTGTTGGCGTGGGTGCCCAGTGCGATATGCCGGGTGCGGCCCGCCACCAGGTCGAGAACCTCGACGCAGTCGCCGCCCGCCCAGATGTTGTCGTGCCCGACGACCCGCATCGACAGATCGGTGAGCAGACCGCCGTGCGGACCGACCGGGAGGCCGGCCGCGCGGGCCAGTGTCGTCTCCGGTTCGACGCCGATGCCCAGCACCACCACGTCCGCGGGGTAGGTCCCCTCCTCCGTGGCGACCGCGCCGACCCGGCCGTCGGCACCGGTGATGATCTTGCTGACCCGGGCCCGGTTCACCGTCGTGATGCCCAGACCGTCCATCGCTTCGTGGACCAGGCGCCCCATGTCGGGGTCGAGCGTCGCCATCGGCTGCTCCCCGCGGTTGAGGACCGTCACCTCGAAGCCGTGCTTCAGCAGCGCCTCCGCCATCTCGACACCGATATAACCGGCGCCGACAACGACCGCGCGCCGGCCGGGCGCCCGGTCCAGGGAGCCCAGCAGCGCCTGACCGTCGTCCAGGGTCTGCACCCCGTGCACCCCGGCCGCGTCCATGCCGGGCAGCGCGGGGCGCACCGGCCGGGCACCGGTCGCGATCACCAGCTTGTCGAACCCGGCCCAGTACGTCTCGCCGGTCTCCCGGTCCAGCGCGCGCACCCGCTGCCCGGCGACATCGATCTCCGTCACCTCGGTGCGCATCCGCAGATCGATGGCGCGGGCCCGGTGCTCCTCGGGCGTACGGGCGATGAGGTCGTCCCGCTGCTCGACGTCTCCGCCGACCCAGTAGGGGATCCCGCAGGCGGAGTACGAGGTGAAGTGGCCGCGTTCGAAGGCGACGATGCCCATCTCGTCGGGCCCCTTGAGCCTGCGGGCCTGGGACGCGGCGGACATGCCCGCCGCGTCCCCGCCGATGACCACCAGTCGCTCCGCTGCCATGCCGGGTCCCTTCGAGCGTCGAGTACGAAGGGCCCACGCTACGACCCTCAGGGAGCGGACGGAGTCTCCGGCGGCACGGAGGCGTGCTCGGCCGCCCGGGGCGTGCGGCGCCGGGTGCGCACCAGCCGCCAGAGCAGCAGCAGGGCGGCCGCGGCCGCCAGGAACGGTGCCGCCGCACCCACCGCCATCGCGATCCACTTCACCGTTGTCACGAACGCGTGCCAACCGCCGCCGAGCGCGTCCACGAACCCCGGATCGTCGTCGTCCGTGCCCTGCGCCGAGGGCTCCGGCTCGACGAGGTCGAGGGTGATCGTGGCCAGGGTGGTGCGGTCCTTGAGCGACTCCTGCCGGGCGAGCAGCGACTCCAGCTCTGCCTGGCGATTGTTCAGTTCCCCTTCCAGCGCGACCACATCGGCAATCTTCTCGGCCCGGTCCATCAGTTTCCGGACCCGGGCGACACTCGCCCGCTGGGTGGCGATCCGACTCTCCACGTCGACGACCTGATCGGTGACGTCCTTGGCCTCCGATGTACGGGACAGCAGCTTCCCGCCGCCCGCCAGCTTCCGCAGCACGGCGTCGTACTCGGCCTGCGGCACCCGCAGCACCAGGTGCGACGTCTCGCGCAGGTCGTCGATCCGGTCGGTGGACTCGTTCGCCACCAGCCCGCCCGCATCCTCCGTGACCGAACGGGCCGCCGCGGCCGCCTTCGGTACATTCTTCACCTCCACGGACAGCGAGGCCTTACGGATGACATGGGTGGTGGTCGGCGCGGGGGACCCGGTCGACCGATCCGGGCTGCCGTCGGTGGCCGCCCGGTCCGACTCCCCGCCTGGGGAGTCGGCGGGCCCCGCGGGAGGTGCCGCCTTGTTGTCCGCGGCCGCCGACCTCGTGCTGCTGTCCGAGCTGTCGTCGGCGCCGCCGCAGCCGCTCAGCGCGAGCAGCGCGGCAAGCATCCCGGCGGCGAGCACCGTGCGCGAACGAGGGGTGGACGAACGGCTCGAATGATGTGCTGTCTGCATAACTGCTCCCCCGGGGCGGGTGGTTGATGGTGTCGGTTCGACGTGCGAGACGGGGATGCGGGTTGCCCTGTACCGGTTTCGAAGCGGTCACGGTCAGGACTCGGAAGAGGTCTGAGAGAGTGGAGGCATGCAGCGTTCAACACACCGCGTGGACACAGGTACGGGTCATGTCGTCGTCATCGGCGGCGGCATCGCCGGACTCGCGGCCGCCCACCGGCTCATCGGCGCAGGACTGAAGGTCACGCTCCTGGAGGCGACCGACCGGCTGGGCGGCAAGCTCATGACCGGCGAGATCGCCGGCACCCGGGTCGATCTGGGTGCGGAGTCGATGCTGGCCAGACGACCCGAGGCGGTCGACCTGGCGCGCGCCGTCGGACTCGGCGACCGGCTTCAGCCACCCGCCACCGCCATCGCGTCGGTCTGGACCCGGGGCGAACTGCGGCCGATGCCCAAGGGCCATGTGATGGGCGTCCCGGGCGACCCCGACGCGCTCAGCGGGGTGATCTCTCCGGAAGGTCTCGCCCGCATCGCGCAGGAACGGGACCTCACGCCGACCACGGTCGGCGACGATGTCGCGGTCGGCGCGTATGTCGCCGACCGGCTGGGCCGCGAGGTCGTCGACCGACTCGTGGAGCCCCTGCTCGGCGGCGTCTACGCGGGCGACGCCTACCGGATCTCAATGCGCGCAGCCGTGCCGCAGCTCTTCGAGGTGGTCCAGGAGGGCGGCTCGCTGCTCGACGGCGTGCAGCGCATCCAGCGGCAGGCCGCAGCCCGGCAGCAGACAGGCCCGGTCTTCCAGGGCATCGACGGCGGCATCGGCACCCTGCCGGACGCGGTCGCCGAGGCCGTGCGCGCCGGAGGCGGCGAGATCATCACCGGCACGCCCGTCCTGGGCCTGACCCGTACCGCCGACGGCTGGGACGTCCGCACCGACACCCGGGTGATCGCCGCCGACGGCATCGTCCTCGCCGCCCCCGCCTGGTCCGCGTCGACGCTGCTGGCCGCCGAGTCCCCGGCCGCCTCCGCCGAGCTCGCGGGTGTCGAGTACGCGTCGATGGCGCTGGTCACCCTGGCATTCCGGCGCTCCGACGTGGCGGCCATGGACGCCCTCGACGGACGCTCCGGCTTCCTCGTGCCGCCGGTCGACGGCCGTACGATCAAGGCCTCCACCTTCTCCACCCACAAGTGGCAGTGGGTCGCCGACGCCGCCCCCGACCTGTTCATCCTGCGTACCTCGGTCGGCCGGTACGGCGAGGAGGACCATCTCCACCGTGAGGACACGGAACTCGTCGACGTCTCGCTGCGTGACCTCGCCGACGCCACCGGGCTCGCCGCGAAGCCGGTGGACACCGAGGTCACCCGGTGGCTCGGCGGCCTGCCCCAGTACCCCGTCGGTCATCTGACCCGGGTGGCCCGGATCCGCGACGAGGTCGCCAAGCTGCCGGCGCTGCGGGTCTGCGGAGCGGTGTACGACGGGGTCGGCATCCCCGCCTGCATCGCCGGCGCCCACCGGGCCGCGGACGAGATCGCCGCGGACATCGCGGGCGGGACCGCGGGAGAGATCATTGCCACTCCGACCCCGGTTCAGGGCACACGGAGCGAGGCGGGACAATAGCCGTATGAGTGCGCCTGAGAAGATTCCGAACGCCGGTAAGAAGGCCAAGGACCTCAACGAGGTCATCCGCTACACGCTGTGGTCCGTCTTCAAGCTGCGCGATGTGCTGCCCGCCGACCGTGCCGGTTACGCCGACGAGGTCCAGGAGCTGTTCGACCAGCTCGCGGCCAAGGACATCACCGTCCGCGGCACCTACGACGTGTCCGGCCTGCGTGCCGACGCCGATGTCATGATCTGGTGGCACGCGGAGACGGCGGACGAGCTGCAGGAGGCGTACAACCTCTTCCGGCGCACCAAGCTGGGCCTGGCGCTGGAACCCGTCTGGTCGAACATGGCGCTGCACCGCCCCGCCGAGTTCAACAAGTCGCACATCCCGGCGTTCCTCGCCGACGAGACGCCGCGCAACTACATCAGCGTGTACCCCTTCGTGCGCAGCTACGACTGGTACCTGCTGCCCGACGAGGACCGCCGCCGCATGCTCGCGGACCACGGCAAGATGGCCCGCGGCTACCCCGACGTCCGCGCCAACACCGTGGCCTCGTTCTCGCTCGGCGACTACGAGTGGATGCTCGCCTTCGAGGCCGACGAGCTGTACCGCATCGTCGACCTCATGCGTCATCTGCGGGCCTCCGAGGCGCGGATGCACGTCCGCGAGGAGGTCCCCTTCTACACGGGCCGCAGGAAGTCCGTCGCAGACCTGGTGGCCGGGCTCGCGTAGCGAGCGGGCTCCGACCACCCCAACCCGGAAGATCAGACGGCGGGCGCCGGCGCACGGCTGTGCGCTGCCCGCCGCTCCAGCGACACCGGGTTCGGCTTCGGGTTCGCCGAGGGCTCCGACCTGCGGCAATCCCGAGACCTGCGGGGAAGCGCACCGCCCTTCCCCGCAGGTCCCCGGCCCACCTCCGCGTGGGCCGGTCGCATGTTCCCGCGCGGGGGCACGACGGTCCGTCGCGCCCCGCCGCCCGGGCGCTCACCACCAGCCAGGAACGGCTTCGCCCCGTACCGCGAGGTGCTGGTGTCAGGTGCTGCTGCCGCAGCTCGACCCCCCGCAGCTGGATCCGCTGCTGCTGGAACAGCCGGAGCCGCCCGACCCGCCGCAACTGGATCCGGAACTGCCACCGCACCCGCTGCCTCCTCCGCAGCTGCTGCCCCCGCCCGGGCCGCTGGAGTTCCCGCAGCCGGAGCCGGAGCCGCCCGAACCGGCGCACCACACCGTCGCGACGACATGGTCGTTGCTGCCGGACGAGGAGTGCGAGGGGGACATCGGGCGTATCCCGCCGGCCGTCCGCATCCGTGCGGCCGCCGCCAACTGTGCCCGCAGCACGGGATCGGGCAGCGCGCGCAGCCCCAGATTCGCCACGAGGTGGGCGGGTTCGGCGGTGCAGGCATGGGCGGCGCGGTACTGCTCGGCGGCGTGCCGCCCTGCCTTCGTGATCCGGGCGCGGGCGACGCCCGCGCAGATCAGCCCGGTCGGAGCGCCGACGAACAGGGCGGGGAGAACCTTGACGATGAAGGGGAAGGAGAAGTCGAGCTCGTCGGTCTCCGCCATGAACTGTGACACCGTCACCACGAAGGAGACCGGGATGGCCAGCAGGCAGCCCACCCCCTGGAACAGGCCCCAGCGGCGCCACTTCACGGTGGCCTCCGGTGCGGCCAGCAGTCCGCGGGCCGCGAGCCCGTCACCGATCTCCTGAACCGCCGGGTGCCGCATCACCGCATCCTGCAGGGTGTGCAGTGCACCGCTGGGGGCGGCGGCGTGCTCCTGGAGAACGGCTCGCTCCACCGGGTCGTGGGCGACCGGCCGCTGGACGGAGACGATGCCGGGGCCGCCGACCGCCAGGCGTCCGTCCGTCTGCATGGCGGCGAGTGCGGTGTCCACGACCCTGCCGGGCCCGCCGTTGAGAAAGGCCACTTCGTAGAGGTCGTGGGCAGGGCCACCGGGGCCGCGCCGGGCACGCGAGAGCCCCACGATCAGGAGGATCGAGGAGACCGCGACGGCCGGCGTGACCAGCAGAGCGACGATGCTCATTCCGGTCACCTCCTGACGAGCGCGGCGCGGGCGGCCCGTAGCAGCCGGGTCGTGCGGCGGGGCGGCCTGGCGGCCGCGCGGTCCTGCCACCAGATGGTCAGCCGGCGCCGGGCGTCGTCGTCGGTGGGGCGCCCGGCGATCAGCAGCTGCTCGGCGAAGTCCATTGCGTCGCGCCGGTATCCGGCGGCCATGGGGCGGTTCCTGGCGTACGCGAGAAAGGCGTGCCGGTAGCCGTCCCCGAGGATTTCGGGCAGCTCGGGTGCCACCTTGGCGACGACATCGGCGCGCTTGGCGGCCAGTGCGCGGCTCTGGACACCGAGGCGGTGGTGGTCGAAGCCCTCGGGGGCGGGGGTGCCGGCGACGAGTGCGGAGAGCAGCGCGGTCTGGGCGACGGCGGCGCGGTCGCGGGCGGCGTCGGTCGTGGGGCCGGGGGAAGCAGCGGTGGAGTGTGCGGCGGGAGGGGCGGCGGGGCGCCCGGCGGGTTCGATGCGGGCGACCCCGTCCCCGGACGTCCCGGCGCCCCGTCCCCGTCCGGGCCCCTTCTTCGCTGCCCCGTCCAGCGTGGCGCGGATCGACGTCAGTTCGCCCGCCAGCTCCTGCGCGGGCGGGAAGTCGTCGTCACGCTCCAGGAGTACGCCCGGCGGGTCGACCCGCGAGCGGAGCTCGGCGAGCACATCGAGGACGGGCCGGGTCACCGGGTGGGCGTGCGTGTCGTGCCAGACGCCGTCCTTCTCGATGCCGCCCGCCACGTGCACGTACGCGATCGCCTCCACCGGCAGCTCGCCGAGCGCCCTCGTGGGATCCTCGCCCCGGTTGACATGGTTGGTGTGCAGATTGGCCACGTCGATCAGCAGCCGGACCCCGGTGCGTGCCACCAGCTCGGCCAGGAACTGGCCCTCCGTCAGCTCCTCGCCCGGCCAGGCGATCAGTGCCGCGATGTTCTCCAGCGCCAGCGGCACCGGCAGCGAGTCCTGCGCGATCCGGACGTTCTCGCACAGGACGTCCAGTGCGTCCCAGGTCCGCGGAACAGGCAGCAGGTGGCCCGCTTCGAGCCCCGGCGACGCGGTCCGTGTCCCCCCGGCCCGCACGAAGGCGATGTGCTCCGTGACCAGCGGTGTGCCCAGCAGCGTGGCCCGTGCGGCAAGGCCCGCGAGCCGGCCGGGGTCGGGACGGTCGGCCCCGCCGAGGCCCAGCGAGACGCCGTGCGGGACGACGGTCACGCCGCGGGCGCGGAGCCGTACCAGGGAGTCGGGCAGGTGGTCGGTGCAGAGGTTCTCCGCGACCGCTTCCACCCAGTCGATCCCCGGCAGTGCCTCCACCGCATCCGCGATCTCCGGTCGCCAGCCGATGCCGATTCCCAGCTCCATGGTGTCCCCCTCCTCCCCTGCGTGCAGGGGTAATGGCCCCGACGGGCAGCGGCCAATCCGAAGAGGGGGACGTTCAGAGCATGATTTGAGGTTCCGGCCACAGAGGGGCCGGCGCGTGGACCGGGTCGGTCCCGCTCAGGGCATCGGCATCGTGGACGGACGCGAGGTGAAGGACTGGTCCCCGGTCGGCTCCGCGGGCGCCGGCAGCGGCGGCACCCCGCCCCCCGACGGCGGGGGCGGCCCGGTCGGGCTGGCCGTCGCCGTGCCCGCCGCTTCGCGGGCGATCGCGTCGAAGTCGACGAAGCCGGTGCCCTCCAGCATGGTGATGTGGTCGAGCACGGTCTGGTTGGCGTCGGTCGCCAGCTGACGGATCAGCGAATTGCGGGTGGTGTTCCGGACCTGGGCGATCAGCGCGAAGACCCTGCCGTGCGCGGCCCGCAGCAGTTGGGCGAACTTCCGCTCGTAGTCCTCGCCGCTTGCCGCCGTGAGCTCGCGCAGCCATCCCTGCTGCTGCTCGTTCGGCTGGTTCGGCAGTTCCATCCCGAGTTTGGCGGCCACGTCCCGGGCCCGGCGGTCCAGATCCGTGTGCCCGACCACCAGATGGTCCCCGGCGGCCCTGACCGCCTCGCTGGGCGCGCGCTGGATGGCCTGCTGCCCGGCGGGCAGTTCCCACAGACCGGCCAGGCGCACCTTCACGAGGAAGTCCCGGTCGGTCGCGGAGAGCGGCCCCCACTGGGTCGCGACGGACGACGCGTTGAGATTGGCCTGTCCGGTGCCGGAACGGTCGGCGTAGGACCAGACGGGGTAGGCGAGCGCGCCGAGCGTGGCGACAAGTGCCGCGATGATGAGGGCCGTTCCGTTGATGCGTCGCAACAAGGTATCTCCCGGGCCGAGGCGTGACGGCGTCGAATCAACCGCCCGGCTCCAACGACCGGCGGCTGACTGGTCGTTCAAGATACTGGGCAGTAGTGCCGGTGACGGCAGTATCGGGAGATACGTATCGGCGCACCGCAGTGTTCAGCGGCGCAGTGCCGGATGGTCGGCGACCACCGTGCAGGATCCCGGGGCGATCTCCGTGAACCCGGCGTCCCGCACCACGGGCAGTCCGCTCCTGGTGAGTTCTGCCCAGCGGGTGGCGTCCGGGGTGGCGACGGAGAGCGGGAAGCCCGCCTCCCGCCACGCCTTGCGCTCCGTGTCCGACAGCTCCCACCAGGCGAGCTGTGCGCCGTGCCCGGCCTGTGCCATCTCCTTGCCCGCGGACATGTCGAGCTCCGGGTTCAGCCAGAGCACCGGGCCGGACGGGTCGGGTGCGGCGGGCGGCTCGGGGTCGTCCAGGTCCGTCCCCGACACCTGGAGCTTCGCCAGCTCCTTCGGCCAGCCGTCCAGCGGAACCGGTGGGAACACCCGCACCTCGGCGCTCTCGCCGGTGACCGTGATGCCGGGCAGTGCGGACGCCCTGCGCCACTCAGCGCCGCGCGCCCGCCGCACCACCTTGCGGATCCGGGCGTCCTGCCAGTCGCGCATCACCTGCGCCCACTCGCCCTCGCCGGCCGACCGCTCGTCCGAGAGCATCACGAGGACGGCGCGGGCGGCGGTGCGCAGCGCGTCGGTGCGGGCCGGGGGGTCGGTCTTCTCGATGTGCACGACCAGCGGAAGCACGTACTGCGGGGCCTCGTCGCGGCTGGTCGGCTCGGAGTGGAACGGGGAGTCCGAGGGGGCCACGGCGCCGGACGGGGACTGGGGTGCGGAAATGTCGTTGCTGCTCACTCGTCCCAGTCTGCCAGCCGCCCGGCCCGGCTCCTTGGCGGAATGAAGCGGTCCGGGTGAGGATGCATCGCATGAAGAGCGATCTCTTTTCCAGCGAGAACATGGTCCAGCCGGCAACCGCCCCTGGAATGACCCTGCAGAACGCCAAATCCATCAAATACGCCGTCAACGGCGAGATGCACGCCCGCCAGGGATCGATGATCGCCTTCCGCGGCAATCTCCAGTTCGAGCGCAAGGGCCAGGGCCTCGGCGGCATGCTGAAGCGCGCCGTCACCGGCGAGGGGCTGCCGCTGATGGCGGTCCGCGGGCAGGGCGAGGCGTGGTTCGCGCACGAGGCCGCCAACTGCTTCATCGTGGACATGGAGCAGGGCGACGTCCTCACTGTCAACGGCCGCAACGTCCTCTGCTTCGACCCCACCCTTGCGTACGAGATCAAGACCGTGAAGGGCGCCGGGATAGCCGGTGGCGGGCTCTTCAACAGCGTTTTCAGCGGTTACGGCAAGCTCGGCCTGATCTGCGAGGGCCACCCGATCGTCATACCCGTCACGTCCCAGCAGCCGGTGTACGTCGATACGGACGCGGTCGTCGGCTGGAGCGCCCAGCTCAGCACCTCGCTGCACCGCTCGCAGAGCATCGGCTCGATGATCCGCGGCGGCTCCGGAGAGGCGGTCCAACTGATGCTGCAGGGAGAGGGATTCGTGATCGTCCGGCCCAGCGAGCTCAAGCCCGAGAAGGCATCGGCCAACTGAACCTGACAGGAGTGGGCCGACGGTACGGCCTCGGCGGACCATGGGTGCTGCGCGGGGTCGACCTCGACCTGCCCGCGCACACCCTGGTCCGGATCGAGGGGGCCAACGGCACCGGAAAGTCGACGCTGTTGAGGCTGATCGCCGGGATCGACGTCCCGACCGAGGGCCGTATCACCGGTCGACGGCCGCACACGGCGTACGTCCCCGAGCGCTTCCCGGCGGCGCTGCCCTTCACCGCCGCCGGGTACCTCGTCCACCTCGGGCGGATCCACGGTCTGCGGACCCCGGAGGCGACCGGGCGGGCGCAGGAGTGGCTCGCGCGCTTCGGGGCCGCCGGCCACGCCCGTACCCCTCTGTCCGAACTCTCCAAGGGCACCAGTCAGAAGGTTGCCGTCGCCCAGGCGCTGCTCGCCGAACCGGAGCTCCTGGTCCTGGACGAGGCGTGGACCGGCCTGGACACGGCGGCCCGCGGCGAACTGGACCGCGCGGTCGCGGAACGGGTCACGGCCGGGGCCACCACCGTCTTCGTCGACCACGATCCGCGCCGACTGGCCGAGGCGGTCGACGTCACCCACCGGGTCGAGGGGCACCGGCTCGTCCCCGTAACGGCGGCGGGGACCGGGGACGGGACGGCCGGGCCGTGGGTACGCATCGAGGTCACGGGCGCGTCCGGGGCCGTCCTTCCCCCAGGGCTGCCCGGCGCACCGGTGCAGGAGCCCCGGACCGACGGAACCATCCGGCTCACGGTCGCGGCCGTGCACTCCGACGCACTCCTGCGCGCACTGCTCACAGCCCGCCCGCCCTGGCACATCACACACCTGTCGGCGGCAGCGGCACCCGAACCGACGCCCCGGACCGAACCGTCAGAGACTCGACAGGCACGATGAACGCCCTGATCCGCTATCAGACCGCCCTGCTGCTCCGTTCCCAGCGCTGGCTCGCCCCCGTGCTCCTGTACGCCGTCTTCCTCGTCGTCGGAGTCCAGTCGGGGCAGCCCGTGCTCGACTCGCTCGGTTACGCCGCCGCCGCGCTCCTGCCCGTCACCGCCTGGCTCGTCCAGCTCTGCGCCACCCAGGAACCACCCGCCGCCCGGACCGTCGCCGCCGCGGCGGCCGGGCAGCCGCGGGTCCATCTGGCATCGCTGCTCACCGCCGCGGGCTGTGCCGGACTGCTGGGCACGGCGGCCACCGCGATCGTGCTGCTGATCAGTGATCCGGCCAACGCCGACCACACCGTCCGCGTGCCGCTGCTGCCCGCCGCGCTCGCCGGGCTGCTCGCCGCCGCCTGCTGCGTGCTGCTGGGAGCGGCGGTCGGCGCCCTGTGTACCCGCCCGGTGGTGCACCGTCGCGGCTGGTCGGTCGCGACCACCGCGCTCGCCGCCCTGCTGTCCCTGGTGACCACCGGATCGCCTGCGAAGTACGCGGTCACGGGACTGGTCACCGGTTCGTTGACCGGAGCGGTACATATCCCCGTCCTGCCCCTGATCTGCGCCTGCGCGGCGGCCTGCGCGGTGGCGGCGGTCGTCTGCAGGCTGACTTCGCTGCGCGGGTGAGGAACGACCTTGGGGGGTTGAGGGCGGGGCGTGTTGGCCTGGCGGTTTGGCTGGTGGGTGATCAGCAGGCCGTGGTGCGGACGGGCACGAGCTCGGTGCTCGTGCGACGTCGGGTCGGTGGAGGCGGAACTGTTCAGCGATGCCCTCGGTACCCACAGCGGTCTGGTCGTGCATGCGGCCCGGGCGGACGACGCCGGAGAACAGGGTCCGGCCCTGATGGTCGCTGACCAGCGCCGCGAGATGACCCGTCCGATGGCCGACGCCGGCATCGTCCCGAAGATCGCCCCGGTGCGCTCCGGCGAGGCCGAACTGAACCGGATCACCGGAGCGCAGACGCCCTCGGGTGTGCCCGTCAGCATCACCGCACCGCTGACCGAGCGGGCCAGGAGCGGTGGCGCGTCGTCCCGGGGCCGGCGCGGCCGGCCCGTCCGGGCAGTTGCGTCGCTCGGACCTGCCCACGCCGGAGGCGCGCCGCCGCCAAGCAGCGCCGTACCGAACGGGCGGGGTGACCCCGGGGCAGTGCCCCTCAGGCGATCATGAAGTCCCGTACGGGCAGGGCGCGTTCGACGATCCTGATGTCGCCGAGCCAGCCGTGCATCAATTGGTCGAGTCTGCCTCCGTACTCGTAGCCGCCGAGCAGCCAGGGCAGGCCCAGGGTGGCGAGGCCGGTGGTGTGGGTGGCGGGGTTGCGGGCGACTATGCAGCCGTCGACGTACATCGTCGTGTGCTTCCCGTCGTTGACGACAGCCACATGCCACCACCGCTCACGCAGCAGCTCATGGCTCCAGTTGGTGACGGCCCCCGGTTGGTTCAGCGGCGCCGCCGCCCACTGGAGCCCGGGGCCGTCCGATACGGAGAGGGTGGCGACGGGCTCCTCCGGGTCGCCGGAGGTCTTGCCGGCCGCCCCGAGCGTGCCGCGGCGGCTGAGTACTGCGCCCCAGGCGTTGCGTCCGGCGTTCCAGTCGGCGGGGAGGCGGAGGTAGGCCTCGATGGTGTAACCGGACCTGAACGTCTTGGTGTTGAGCGGTGCGTTGTTCTCCGTGCGTAGATACGCGCCCCGCAACGGCGGCTTCGAACCGTCGAAGTAGAGGCTGCCGTGGCCTGGCTGGTCGGGATGGTGGGCGGTGGACCAGCGCAGCGCGTCGGGCGCACTGCCGGGGACGGCTTCGCGCACCAGGTCGTTGCGGTGCCCGGACATGTCCGGGACACGCAGGCCGGCGTCGGCGGCGGAACCGTCCTGGTGCGAAGGGGAGTCGAAGCGCCAGTAGGCGACAGTGCCTGGTATCAGCATCTGCTCCGCAGGGCGGGGGCCGCGCACGGGTACGGGCGCGAAGCCCGCGAAGCGCTTCTTGAAGTCGATGGGGACGGCGAAACAGTCCTGTGGACCCGTCAGTTCGATCTCGCCGCGCTCCAGGTCGTTGAGCCTCTCGCCCGCGCGGCCAAGGATCCACGGGGAGATCGTCTCCACGTCAATGGTGTTCCGGGCCAGGTCGAAGCGGTAGAGGCGGATCATGGCGCTGCCGCCGTAGTAGCGGTTCTGGTAGTTGGTGATGTGCAGATGGACGTCGTTGCCCGCGGTGTTCTTACGAGTGGTGCGTCCGGCGGGCCAGTAGTGGCCGTTGAGGGTGAGGAAGATCTGGTCGTGCCCGGCTATCAGCTCGTCCCACAGATGCTTTCCGTGGCCGGAGAGTTCGGCCTCGTCGCCGTCCGTGTCCGCGTACACCAGCTCGTGGGTGGTGAGGATGACGGGTGTCTCCGGGTGCTGGGCGATGACGTCCTTCGCCCAGGCGAGCCCGGCCGCCGACGGCCGCCAGTCGAGCGCCAGCACCAGCCACTCGCGCCCGGCGGCGCGGAACAGGTGGTACGTGTTGTAGCCGTCCGGGGTCGCCCCGCCGAACGTCGGCAGGCGGCGCATGCGCTGCGGGCCGAAGGTGTCCAGGTACGGGGTGCGGCCGCGCTGATCGTCGGTGGAGGACTTGATGTCGTGGTTGCCCGCGACGACGCTGTAGCCGACCCGCCGCCGGTCGAGCAGCTCGAATGCTTCGCCGATCGCCTCGAATTCGCCTGACTGGCCGCTCTCGGTGAGGTCGCCCAGATGGGACAGGAAGACGATGTTCTCGTCGCGCCCGTGATCGAGTACGTAACGCAACGACGCCTCGACCGGCGCCTTGTCGATGCTCGCCCCGTCGAAGAGGTACTGGGTGTCCGGCATGACGACGAGCGTGAACCTGGGGCTCTCGGGGTCGGGCCGCCAACCGGCAGTGACGGCGCCGGTGTTCTGCTGGGGAAGAGCTGCGGCGGGCGTGCCGGACGAGAGCCCCGTGGCTGCGGCGGCAGCACCAGTGAGCGCGGTCGCCCGCAGGAACGTACGACGGCTCGCGCCGGGCAGAAGCGGTCCGTCGGGCTGATGGAGGGGGCTGCACATGGATGTCTCCGCGGAGAATGAACGTCGGGGTGATCGTCTGCAAGCTAGCCGCGGAGTGGGGGAGGAACCGGCCCGTAAGAGCGACAGCCGAGCGAAGAATCAATGAATTGCGCAGCGCCGGCGCGCGGGATCGTGGTGGTGGGAGCGTGCGGGCGCGGGTTGGCGAGGGCCAGGTGATAGACCCTGACCCGCCGCGCCTCGCTACCGCCCGCCCGCGACCTGCCGCCCCCGGTCACGTACGACGCCTCGCCCGACAGTAGCCGCGCAATCGTGGACGCGATCTCCGGGGCAATCCCCGGCCGACCGAGCGGAATGCTGGCCGCGGCCGCGGCCGCGCGGTCGGGGTCGCCCGCGGTGGCGTGCATCTCGGTGTCGATCATTCACTAGCCAGGTCCTGTCGCCGGAGAGTGTGCGGCGTCCGGTCAATGCCCCATCAGCTCGGAGACCTTCACGAAGCGGTACCCGTGCCTGCGCAGTTCCGGTACCACCTGGCTGACGGCCTTGGCCGTGACGGGAGCGGCGCTGCGCGTGCAGTGCATGACGACCAGGGACCCCGGCTTCACCCCGGCCAGCACCTGCTTGGCCACCGCGTCCGCGTCCGTCGCGAACGCGTCGCCGCTGACCACGTCCCACTGCACCGCCGTCACGTTCTCGGACGCCAGTGTGCGCAGCGCCGCATCGTTGTAGCAGCCGCCCGGGAAGCGGAAGTACGGCACCACATGGAGCGCGCCCGTCTTCCGGATCGCCGTGAAGGCCCGCTCCACGTCGGCGCGCATGTCGGCCTTGTCCAGGACCGGAAGTCCGATCGAATCCGTCCCCGGAGCCGCCCGGCCCGGCGGCCGCACCGGCACGCCGCGGACGGGGCCCTCAGCACCTCGTAGCGGCCGATGCCCCGTCCGGTACGGGGGCGGCGGACCGCGCCGCCCCCGTACCGCTCAACACCTCAATGCCAAGGGCCCGTCACCGCGAACGTCGTCCCCGGCGTGTAGCAGTTCACGAACATCGTCCCGCCGTCCGGAGCGAACGTGACCCCGGCGAACTCGCCCCACTCCGGACTCTCCGCCGTCCCGATGTTCTGCCGGCCGCGCGCCATCGCGTACACCTCGCCGTGCCGCGTCACGCCGAACACATGCTGCGCGCCGTTACCGTCCTCGCACACCATCAGCCCGCCGTCGGACGTCAGACAGATGTTGTCGGGGGACTCGCCGGGCAACTGCACGTCCGTACCCGGACCGAAGACGACCACCAGCGTGAGGCGGCGTCGCTTCGGCTCGTACCGCCACACCTGTCCGAAGTGGTCGGCCGCCGAGCCCGCCGCGCTCCGCGCGAAGCTGGAGACGAAGTAGACCGACGAGCCGCCCCAGTAGCAGCCCTCCAGCTTCTGGGCGTGCGTGATGCCCTTCGGGCCGAAGTCCTGGAACCGGATCGGTGTTCCGGCCGCCTGCGGATCCGGTACGGGGACCCACTCGATCCGGTCGAGGCTCGCACCGGTCTCCTGGACGACGGAGAGGTCGGGGACACCGGGCACCCGCATGGCCTGCAGTTCGCCGCCGGCCCGCAGCGAGCCGGTGCCACCGAGCGGTTTCTCCGGAAGGAAGCGGTAGAAGAGCCCGAACGGCCTGTCGAACGCGTCCTCCGTCTCGTACACGATCCCGCTGTCCGGATCGATCGCGACCGCCTCGTGCTGGAAGCGGCCCATCGCGGCGAGCGGCACAGCTCCGGTGCGGCTCGGATCGGCGCCGTCCACTTCGAAGATGAAGCCGTGGTCCTTGGTGTAGCCGTTGGTGCCGGCCCGGTCCTCGGTCTCCTCGCAGGTCAGCCAGGTGTTCCACGGGGTCCGGCCGCCCGCGCAGTTCACCGCCGTGCCGGCGATGGCCACCCGTTCACCGAGGACCGTGCCCCGGCTGTCGAGCTCCAGGGCCGTGCAGCCGCCCTTGCCCATCGGGTCGTAGGTGAGGCCGTCGACGGTCGGTACGGGGATCTTCGCGGTGACCCGGTTCTCGTGGTTGCGGACGAGATGGACGCGGCCGCGGTGGCCGGTGAATGCGGCCATGCCGTCGTGGTTGCTGGGGACCCGGCCCTCGCCGGAGCGGAGTCGGTCGCCCTCCCGGGACAGGACCCGGTAGCGGAACCCCTGGGGCAGATCGAGCAGTCCGTCGGGGTCGGGGACCAGCGGACCGTAGCCGCTGTGGCCACGGGCAGCCGCGGTGCCCGCGAAGAGTTCGGAGAAGGCCCCGGCGAAGGCGATCGAGACAGCGGTCGCACCGCTGCCGGCCAGGACCTGGCGTCGTGTTGCGAGTCGTCGAGGTGCAGTTGATGACATGAGGCAACTCCCTGCTGGCGGACAGGAGAAGTGACCCGCATGTGTGTACCACGCGTATCGTCGCGCGGGTACCACGCGGGTCACTAACGGCCTCCCCCACGATAGGGAGTGGGCTCCCGACGCCCTGCGACTCCGCTTGCCGCGTTGTCGTCAGTCACCGACTCCCCCACAGCCTTAAGGGCGTGGGAGGTGCCCCCTCCGCGTCGACTCCCTCCTCCGCCTTGCCATCGAAGCCGCACGACGCCGCTCGCTGAGCCACTCCCTATCGCGGGGGAGGCCGTAAGCCTCGTGCGTGTCCTGGGTCCGCAGGGACCCGTGGGATCACCCGCGGGGCCGCCCGTGCGGTCAGACGAGCGACGCGGTCAGCGTGATCGTCGTGCCCGTGAGGGCCTGGCTGACCGGGCAGTTCGCCTTGGCGTCCTCGGCGGCCTTGATGAAGTCCGCCTCATCGAGACCGGGCACCTCGCCCTGCACGGTGAGGTGGATGCCGGTGATGCCGGTGCCGGGCTGGAAGGTGACCTCGGCCTGGGTGTTCAGCCGGGTCGGCGCGTTGCCGGCCGTGGTCAGACCGTGGGACAGGGCCATCGAGAAGCAGCTGGAGTGCGCCGCCGCGATGAGCTCCTCCGGGCTGGTCTTGCCGTTCGCCTTCTCCGCGCGGGACGGCCACGAGACCGCGTACTCCCCGATGCCGGAGGAGTCGAAGGTGACAACGCCCTCGCCCTCGATCAGGTTGCCTTCCCAGACCGTGTGCGCCTGACGCGTGGTTGCCATGCTGGATCCCTTCGGATGGGTGGAGTTACCGCACCCGAACCTACTGCGCCACCAGTCTCTTTGCGTCGCGCGCCAGCGCCGTCAGGCGGGAGATCGCCCGGAAGTACTTCTTCCGGTACCCCCCGTTCAGCATCTCGTCGCTGAACAGCCGGTCGAACGGGAGCCCCGACGCGAGCACCGGGACCTCCCGGTCGTACAGCCGGTCGGCGAGCACGACGAGCCGCAGCGCCGTCGACTGGTCCGGCACCGCCTGCACGTCGGTGAGGCACACGGCGCGGATGCCGTCCGTCAGTGCGCCGTACCGGCTCGGATGGACGCGGGCCAGATGGTCGAGCAGCGACGGGAAGTCGTCCAGGCTGGCGCCCTCGGTGGCGTACGCGGCCTTCGCGACCTGCTCGTCGGAGTACGGCGCCGGTGCCTCGGGCAGCCCGCGGTGCCGGTAGTCCTCGCCGTCGATCCGCAGCGGCCGGAAGTGCGAGGACAGCCCCTGGATCTCCCGCAGGAAGTCGGCGGCGGCGAAGCGTCCCTCGCCGAGTTTGCCCGGCAGGGTGTTGGAGGTGGCAGCGAGCGCGACACCCGCCTCGACCAGCCTGCTGAGCAGTGACGACACGAGAACGGTGTCACCCGGGTCGTCGAGCTCGAACTCGTCGATGCACAGGAGCCGGTGCCCGCTGAGCGTCTGCACGGTCTGCTGGAAGCCCAGCGCGCCCACCAGGTTGGTCAGCTCGACGAAGGTGCCGAACGCCTTCAGTGAGGGAGCGGCGGGCGTGGCATGCCAGAGCGAGGCGAGGAGATGCGTCTTGCCGACGCCGTAGCCGCCGTCGAGATAGACACCGCGCGGCCCGGCGACCGGTGCCGCCTTCCTGCCGAACCGCCACCATCCCTCCGAGGATCCGCTTCGCGCGCTCCCCTTCCTGCCCGCACCCGTCGCGTGCGCCCCGCCGAGCCCGTGCGCGAACTCGTCGAGAACCTTCACCGCGTCGGTCTGGCTGGGCTGGTCGGGATCGGGGACGTACGTGTCGAAGCGCACCGAGTCGAAGCGCGGCGGCGGCACCATCTCGGCGACCAGACGGTCGGCGGGGACGTGCGGCTCAAGGGCGCACAGGGACAGCGGGGCCGTTTCGGCTATGGGGCTCTGCCCCGGCACGGCGGTGGATGACGACACAGCTCTCAAGCTTAAGCGCCGTGCGAGACTGCACGGATGCGACGCCTCTTCCCTGTGACCGACCCGACACCGGCTGCCGAAGGAGGGGAGTGGAGTCTTGACGAGCTCGCCGACGCCTATGCGTACCCGGCGGGCGACGCCCCCTGGCTGCGCGCCAACATGGTCTCCACACTCGACGGCGCCGCGCAGCACGACGGACGCTCGCAGCCGATCTCGTGCGACACGGACATGCGGATCTTCGGCACGCTGCGCGCTCTGGCCGATGTGGTCGTGGTGGGTGCGGAGACCGTACGGATGGAGGGGTACCGGCCTGCCAGGGCCCGGGACGCCTTCGCCGCGCGGCGGGCGGCGGCCGGTCAGGGACCCGCGCCGGCGATCGCCGTCGTCAGCGGGAGCCTGGACCTGGATTTCTCGCTCCCGCTCTTCGTCTCGCCGCTCGTACCGACCCTGGTGGTCACCGGGGCCGGTGCGCCGCCGGACCGGGTCGAGGCGGCCCGCAGCGCGGGCGCCGAGGTGGTGATCGCGGGAGAGGGCTCCCGGGTGGACCCCACCAGGGTCGTGCGGGAGCTCGCGGACCGCGGGCTGAGGCGGCAACTGGCGGAGGGCGGGCCCCGGCTGCTCGGTCAGTTCGTGGCCGCGGGGGTGCTGGACGAGCTCTGTCTCACCCTCTCGCCCATGCTGACCGCAGGCGACGCCCAGCGGATCACGGGCGGCCCCTCGGTGGCGGTGCCGGAGCGATTCACCCTCGCTTCGATGCTGGAAGAAGCCGGATTTCTCTTCACTCGGTACCGTCGGATCTGACAAGCGGCGGAATTTCCCGTTCCGGTTAGCTTCCGATGGGCACAATGACTCACGCAGACCCCGTGCGACCATGGGGAAGGATGGTTTCAGCAGAGGCCGTCGAGGCCCGATGGAGCAGAAGGGCGCCCGAGGTGTTCACCAGCGTTTTGATGATCGAGAAGCCCCTCACTTCCGAGGACGTCGAGTTCGTCACCACCTTGCACGGGGAGGAAGAGACCTCGTTCGTCGTACTGATACAGCCGCGCGGAGACCAGGCCGACGTACTGCTGCGCGCCATCGACGACGTGGCGATCGGCGAGCTGAAGGAAGCCGCCCGCGAGCTCGAGGAGCCGGAGGGCAAGGACGCCAGGCAACCCGCCGAACTGGCGCTCGAGGTATCGCTCGCCGCCCTGCGCCAGGCAGGCTCGGCGGCTGTCGGACAGGTGGTCGAGGAGCACCCCCTGGACAAGCTGAAGTCCGTCGTCGACGAGGCGGAAGCGGACGAGGTCATCGTGCTGACCGCCCCGCACTACGTGGAGGAGTTCTTCCACCGCGACTGGGCCTCCCGGGCCCGGCACAAGGTCGGCGTACCGGTGCTCAAGCTCTTCGCGCACAGCGAATAGGCTGGGGGCGACTCACAACGACTTCTGGGGAGACACACGCATGGCACCCGGTATTCCTGCCGCCATGGAACGGCCGCACTTCATCGGCATCGGCGGCGCCGGAATGTCGGGCCTCGCGCAGATCCTCGCCCGGCGCGGCGCGAAGGTCACGGGCAGCGACGCCAAGGAGTCGGGCACGGCCGAGGCACTGCGGGTGCTGGGGGCGACCGTCCACATCGGGCACGCCGCCGCCCATCTGGCGGACGACGCGTCCTGCGTGGTCGTCTCCAGCGCCATCCGCTCCGACAACCCGGAGCTGCTGCGCGCCGCCGAGCTGTCGATCCCCGTCGTGCACCGATCCGACGCGCTCGCCTCGCTGATGCAGGGCCTGCGTGCGATCGCCGTCGCGGGCACCCACGGCAAGACGACCACCACGTCGATGCTGGCCGTCGCGCTGTCCGGGCTGGGCCTCGACCCGTCGTACGCCATCGGGGGCGACCTCGCGGGCCCCGGCACGAACGCCAGGCACGGCGAGGGCGACATCTTCGTCGCCGAGGCCGACGAGAGCGACCGCAGCTTCCAGAAGTACGACCCCGAGGTCGCGATCGTCCTCAACGCCGAGCTGGACCACCACGCGAATTACGCCTCGATGGAAGAGATCTACGACTCCTTCGAGACGTTCGTCGGGAAGATCGTCCCCGGCGGCACCCTGGTCGTCTCCGCCGACCAGTCCGGCGCGGTCGAGCTGACGCGGCGGGTACGCGACCTGGCGTCGCTCAACATCGTCACGTACGGCGAGTCCGAGACGGCCGACGTACGGGTCCACAAGATCACCCCGCGCGGTCTGACCAGCGAAGTCACCGTCGTCCTGAACGGCAAATACCTCACCTTCACGGTCTCCGTCCCCGGCCGCCACTACGCCCTCAACGCGGTCGCCGCTCTCGTCGCCGGTGTGGCGCTCGGCATCCCGGCCCACAACCTTGCCTCCGCCCTCGGCACGTACACCGGCGTCAAGCGCCGCCTCCAGCTCAAGGGCGAGGCGGCGGGTGTCCAGGTCATCGACTCGTACGCACACCACCCGACCGAGATGACCGCCGACCTCGAAGCGATGCGCGGCGCCGCCGCCGACTCGCGCCTCCTGGTCGTCTTCCAGCCCCACCTCTTCTCCCGCACCCAGGAGCTCGGTACGGAGATGGGCCAGGCCCTCGCCCTCGCCGACGCCTCCGTGGTCCTGGACATCTACCCGGCCCGCGAGGACCCGATCCCGGGCATCACGAGTGCCCTGATCATCGACGCGGCGAAGGCGGCCGGCGCCGACGTCACCGCCGTCCACGACAAGGCGGCGGTCCCCGAGGTCATCGCGGGAATGGCGAAGCCCGGCGACCTCGTTCTGACCATGGGGGCGGGCGACGTCACAGACCTCGGCCCGCAGATCCTGGACCACCTGCCGAGCTGAGGGAGCGACCGTGTCGTACGACATCGAGAAGCCGGACGAGGAATGGCGCGCAGAGCTGACGCCCGCCGAGTACGCGGTCCTGCGCCAGGCCGGCACCGAACCGGCGTTCGTCGGTGAGTACACCGACACCAAGACGGCCGGCGTCTACTCCTGCCGGGCCTGCGGCGCCGAGCTGTTCCGCTCGGACACGAAGTTCGAGTCGCACTGCGGCTGGCCGTCCTTCTACGACCCGAAGGACACCGACGCGGTCGAACTGATCCAGGACCGCAGCCACGGCATGGTCCGCACCGAGGTGCGCTGCGCCCGCTGCGGCTCGCATCTGGGCCATGTCTTCGAGGGCGAGGGCTACCCGACGCCGACCGACCAGCGGTACTGCATCAACTCGATCTCGCTGCGCCTGACGCCCGACAAGGAGTGACACGGCAGTCAGTTGCTCTGTTCGGGTGACGTTGAGGCTTGGCCTGGATCCGAGCCTTCGGCGGGAGCCACGGGCGAAGGCTGCTCGCGCTGTACCCGGCGTACAGTCCGACTCGTCTGTCATTGGGGCCCTGACCAGGGGAAACGGCCTGGTCGGGGCTCTCTTGCGTGTGGGGGAGTGCCCGCTTCTACCTGGGGTTTCCTGCGAGTTCTCGGGGATTGTGCACTGGGGCGAGGTGCGATTGAGTGTGTCGGCGGGCGAGTAGGTAGGAGTTCTCGGCGGGGGACTCGGGACGTGGGAACAGGGAGAATCGCCGATCGGGGGCGGGCTGCTGGTGATCCAGACTGTCGTTCGGCGGAACCGATAGAGCGTTGGCAGAGGTCGCAGGTGAGCGTCTCCCGCAGGGCACAGACAGATGGGGACGGCGGCGGGCGGTGGTTTCTGGGACCGTGGGTGCTGCTACGTTGCGGCTCGGGCTTGCGCGCGAGGGGTGGGGTGGGATGGACGTCCTTGGGGTCGACGCCTGTGGTAAGCAAGGGTGGGTCGGGATCAGACTCACGGACGGCGCGTACGCGGGCAGCCTGGTGGATCTTCGGCTCGAGAGGCTGATCGAGCGCGCCCCCGAGGTGGATGCGGTCGCGGTGGACATGCCGTTGGGCCTGGTCGAGAAGGGCTGGCGTGCCGCAGATCTCGCGGCCAGGGCGCTGCTCGGGGTGCGGCGCAGCAGCGTTTTCCCCATAGCGCCAAGGATGGCGTGGCAGGAGCAGGACTACAGGGCGGCCGCCGGCCGATGCCAGGAGCTCACCGGTAATCGGCTGAGCCAGCAGGCGTGGGCGCTGAGACCGAAGCTGCTTGAGGCCCGGGCGTGTTGGCTCGCCGATGAGCGGATCCACGAGGTGCACCCAGAGGTGTCCTTCTTCGCCTTGGCCGACGGAGTGCCGCTGGCTTACGCCAAGAAGACCTGGCGCGGCCAGAACCTGCGCCGCTCCCTGCTGTTCGAGGCCGGCCTCGTGCTCCCGGACGAGCTTGGTGAGGCGGACCGCATTCCCGTGGACGACGTGCTCGACGCCGCTGTCGCGGCCTGGTCGGCGCACCGGATCGCGCTCGGGACAGCGAACCGGGTTCCTGAGGTACCAGAGCCGGATGCAGAAGGGCGCCTTGTCGAGATTCGATACTGATCAATCCATCAAGTATCGAATGATGAGTTCGCGGGGTACTGAGGAGGCCATGTGTTGGACGACTCGTTTGCCCGGCTCGCGACGTTGGGGAGTCGCTGACCGGCGATGTGGTGTTCGCGATGTCCAGAGGCAGCAAGGAGTTGTTCCACAGCGACACCCTCGCCTGGTACCTCGACCGATGTCCACTCGTTGACGAGGCATTGCTGGACTCTGATGCAGGGCTGCGTGCAGCCGCGGCCTGGCCGGACGGCCTGCGCCAGACCGGTATGCGGCTGGTGCCTCAGCACACGCTCGGTGACACGCTCATCCCCGCGAACCCGACGGAGCCCCAGGCTGCGGCCGCGCCGGACGACGCTCTGTCGGGCCAGCTGGCCTTCGACTTCGACTTCGACGACGCGGATGACGACAGGCCGTACGGGCCCAGGTCAGCTTCACAACCCGCCCAACCCGTAAAGCCCTTCCCGTGTCACGGCCGACTCACTCCCGTCCTTCCCCCAGGGTCGTTAGGGTCGGGCCCATGGCTTCCATTGATGTCTCCCTGCGTCCCGTGCACCCCAGCGATCTGCCTGTGTTCTTCCGGCACATGAGCGACCCCGAGTCGAATCGGATGGCCGCCTTCACCGCCGAGGACCCGACGGACCGGGCCCACTTCGACGCGCATTGGAAGCGCATCCTCGCCTCGCCCGACGTCGTCACCCGCACCGTGCTCGCGGACGGCGATGTGGTCGGGCACGCGGCCGTGTACGGCGAGCCGGGCGAGCGGGAGGTCACGTATTTCATCGATCGCTCCTACTGGGGGCGGGGCATCGCGACCGCGGCGCTGCGGGGGCTGCTCGCCGAGGTCCCCGAACGCCCGCTGCTCGCCCGGGCGGCGGCGGACAACACCGGATCGGTGCGGGTCCTGGATAAGTGCGGCTTCAAGGTCGTCGGCGAGGACCGGGGCTTCGCGAACGCGCGGGGAGCGGAGATCGACGAGCTGGTGCTGCGGTTGGACGGATAATTTTCCCCACCCCGTAAGCGACTTGTGCGCCTGGGCGCAGCGCGCTCATCAGTTCATCTCGTGTCACGGATCCGTACACTCCGACGGCATCGGTCGCGGGAAGGCCACGTCAGACCCCGCCCTCAGGGACCGGCGGGGCGAGCTCATATGACGTCCGTGTTCGGTTTCTCCGGCGCATGCCGCCGTGCCGACGGAGTGATGAGGCGGCGGCAAGGGCAGGATTCGAACCTACGTCCACCCGGAGAGCGAGCCGGGCGCTCCTCCGCAGAGCTTCCTCGCCGCCGCCCCGATTCTCCTCATGCATGGCCATCCCGGGCAACTGATTTTCGGCTCGGGGAGGCAGGGGCGTCACAGCCATTCCTCGGTGGCGGCGCGCTTGCCCTGGCCCGAGAACACTCCGGCGGACCGAAGGGCGCTCGCCATCAGCGGGTCGGTGACGGCCACGCCGTGCACCAGCTCGGGCGTGCGGTGGAAGCGGACGGGCTCCGCGGCCGGGCGGGGTGCGGTCCAGCCGCCGGCCACCGGGTCCACACCGTGCCGGGCGCAGGCCGCC
Source organism: Streptomyces sp. NPDC051286 (assembly GCF_044455345.1). NCBI lineage: Bacteria > Bacillati > Actinomycetota > Actinomycetes > Kitasatosporales > Streptomycetaceae > Streptomyces > Streptomyces sp. NPDC051286. The sequence goes on from NZ_JBITER010000005.1 coordinate 27,715, forward strand.
TCGACGAGCGAGCGGGTGCATTCCTTCTCGCCTCGCAGGACCTCCCACGGCCGCGGCAGTTCCGCCCACACGTACGTGTCGGGGTGCAGCCCGCCGCCGCTCCGGCGGTGCCAGTAGGCCACGTCCGCCGCCATCAGCCTGGGCACCTTGCCCGGGCACACGCGGTCCAGGACCTCCTCCTGGCCCAGTTCGGTCATCAGGGCGAACCAGTGAGCCCGGGCGGTTCCCCAGGCCTGTGCCGCCTGGTTCCAGGTGGAGGAGTCGTCGCCGCGCCGCACGATCATGCTCGCGGGTTCGAAGCCGGAGCGGTTCCAGGCGTCCTCCAAAAGCTCGGCCACCTCGCGCAGGAAGCGGTTCCAGCGGACCAGCAGCCGGACCAACTCCTGGTCGGACAGGTGTCCCAGCACCTCGGCGGTGGGGTGCACGTGCGCCACCGCGTACCAGTTCGCCTGCTCGGGTGCCGCGCGCAGCCGCTGAAAGAGAGCGTCGGCGACCTCGTCGTACTGGCGGCGCTGCATGCCGTTGGTGAAGATGCTGCGCATGTTCGCGCGGGCGGTGAGGTACGCGACGAAGGCCGCGGTGTCCGGATCGGCGGCGAACAACTCGTACGGCAGGGCATGCGCGAGCGCGCCCTTGCCGGTCATGGTGACCTCGCGGCGGCGCTGCTCGTGGAGCAGCCGGGCCAGTTTGGCCTCCATCCGCCGCAGCAGCCGGAAGCGCTTGTTGTACTGGCGCTTGGAGATCTCGCCGATCCCGGCTTCGGCGCGCTCGGCCCGGTTCAGCCGGTCCAGGCCGAAGTCGTTCTCCCCGTACTGCCGGCAGATCTCCTCGCCGGCCCGGCGGATCGCCGATTCGATCTCCGCGGGATCCTCCCCTGCGCCCTCGGAGAACTCGGGTAGGGACGTGAACAGCGTTGCAGCGCGGGCGAGTTGACGCTGAGCGCCGACGGGCCGGGCGAAGTCCTCGAGCATGGAGGTGTACCCGTGCCACAGCGTGCGCAGCGAATGCGCAGAGGCCTTCTCCAGCGCTGCTGCGGTAGCGGGATCGAGCCCGACCTGGAGGCCGGCGAACAGGTCCTGGATCAGCTGGGCTATGTCCTCGGGACGCTTGCGGAGGCCGAGGGAGGCATGCAATTCACGCAGCAATTGCTCGGCATGGTGCGACGGCATGCGGCACACCCTGCCATCACCCGCCTGGGACCTCCACCGGTTAACCGGCGGGTGTGCCGGACCACCCTGCCGTCCGGTCTCGCAGTGACGAAAGGGCTGCCGCGCTCGTGCGGTTCCGTCCGTCAGGGTGGGACAAGCATGAGCGCGGCAGCCCGTCTCGAGGGGCGGCTGCGGTGTTGGCTACTGCAGGCTGATGTGGACCGGGCCGCCGGTGGGTGACACACCGTCGAGCATGCTGGAGGGGATGCGGAAGACGCGGCCGGGTGCGGCGGGCCAGGCGAGGGTGCGCCGGGTGACGGTCCGTCCGTTCTGCCGGACGGTCACCCTGGGGAAGCGGACGAACTCGTCGGTCCACAGCAGCAGGCGGCCTCGTGCGGGCGCAGGGTCGCCGGGTCGCAGGATCTGGGGGGCGACCCAGCGGAAGGGAGCGTCGGCGATCAGACGGACGCCCTCGGCCGGCTGTCGTTCGCTGTTCAGATGGTTGATGATCTGTTGGGCGACGTGCTTGCCGTCGAGGGCGGCGACGTCGGCGGTGTCGACGGGGTGCAGCACGTTTCCGGCGGCGAAGACGCCGGGGCGGCTGGTGCGCAGGGCGGTGTCCGTGAGGGGACCGAGGGTGCCCTCGTCGAGGGTGATGCCTGCGGCGCGGGCGAGTTCGTGGTCGGGGATCCAGTCGCCGGTGAAGACGACGGTGTCGCATTCGATGGTGCGGCGCCGGCCGGTGTCGAGGTGTTCGATTTCGACGGCCTGGCAGCGGCCCTTGCCGATGACGCGGGTGACGCGGCTGCGGGTGGCGACGGGGACGCGCAGGACAGTGCGTCCGGCCGCGTTGAAGGCGGCGTAGGACTCCGCCTTCGGGTACTGGCTGACCATGAGGGCGGGAGTGCATCCCGCTTCGCGCAGGGTGACGGCCGCGGACCAGCTGACAAGTTCTCCGCCGACGATGACGGCCCGCTTGCCGACAGGCTGGTGGTGGAGGTGGACGAGGTTCTGCAGCTGGCCGGTGGTGTAGACGCCGTGCGGGCGGTCACCGGGGATGCGGCGTGCGGTGCGCGGCCGTTCGCGGGCGCCGGTGGCCAGCACGATGGACCGCGCGCGGATCTGGTAGCGGCCGTCGGGGCTGGTGACGTCGACGGTGTCGTCGTCGGCCCAGCCGGTGACCATGGTCCGGGTGCGGATCTCCGCGCCGGCCTGGGTGGCCTGCTGGACGAGGTGGCGGGCGTAGGCGGGGCCGGACATCACGCGGCGCAGGTCGCGCAGACCGTAGCCGGTGTGGTCGCTGTGCCGGGGAATTCCGCCGGCGGCCTGCTCCCGGTCGACGACGAGAACGTGGCCGGCCCGTCGGCCGGCCAGCTCGGCGGCGGCGGTCAGACCTGCGGGTCCGCCGCCGATGATGAGGACGTCGGGCGTGATCAGGGGCGGCTGGTGGGTCATCGGGCGTCCTTGTGCTGGCGGCTGCAGCCGTCGTGGGTGTGGTGCTGTTCGCGCAGGGCCGCGACGGCTGCGCCGCAGAAGAAGCCCTGGCAGCGGCCGTTCATGGCGCGGGTGCGCCGACGCAGTCCTTCCAGGCCGTGGGCGGGTACGGGGGCGTGGCAGGCATCGCGGATCTCACCTTCGCTGACCCGTTCGCAGAAGCAGACGATGGTGCCGTAGGCGGGGTCGCGGGCGATGAGGTCGGCGTCCTGGTACGGGCGCAGGGAGGCTTCACCGATGTTGGGCATCTGCGGGGGCTCGGGCAGGTCGCTGCGCGTGCGCAGGGCCAGGCCGGCTTCCTCAAGGAGCGTGCGGGCGTGTTCGGCGATGGCGATGCCGGCGGTCAGGCCGGTGGAGCGGATGCCGCCGACGAGCAGGTAGCGCTGGTGCGGGGTGGCTTCGATGAGGTAGTCGGGGTGGTCGATCGCGGCTCGCAGGCCCGCGTAGCTGGCGGTGACTTCCTCGGCCAGCAGCCGCGGCATGAGGCGCTCACCCTTGGTGAGGAGGAAGTCGTAGCCGTCTTCGGAGGTGGCGGTGTCGGTGCGGTCGGTGAGGTCCTCGGCGGTCGGGCCGAGCATGACGTTGCCGTAGATGGTCGGGGAGATCAGCACGCCCTTGCCGCGGGAGGACGGCACCGGCAGGACGATTTTGTCGACCATGGGGCGGGTGAGCTTGTCGAAGACGAACAGCTCTCCGCGGCGGGGCGTGACGGTGAAGCGGTCATGGCCGAAGAGCCGGTCGATGTGGTCGGCCCCGAGGCCGGCGGCGTTGACGACCCAGCGGGCCCGTACGTCACCGGCCGCCGTGTGCAGGGTGGTCGCCTCGTCCCCCTGGTCGATGCCGGTCACGGCGTGCTCGAGCAGGATCGTGGTGCCGCGTTGCTGGGCGTCGGTGGCCAGGGCGAGGTTGGTGGTCCAGGTGCAGATGATGGATTCGTCGGGAACGGTCAGGCCGCCGAGCACGCCTTCTCCGAGGTCGGGAATCGCGCGGTAGACCTCGTCGGCGTCGATGATGCGGCAGTGCTCGTAGCCGTTGGCCTCGGCCTTTTCCTTCAGGCCGGGCAGCGCCTGGAGCTCTTCGTCGTTCCAGGCCACCAACACGGCGCCGGTGTGTTCGACGGGGATTCCGGTGGCTTTGGCGTAGGCGCTCAGCAGGTGGTAGCCGCGGGCGACCAGACGGGATTCGAGCGTGCCGGGTTTGGCGTCGAAGCCGGTGTGCAGGATCGCGGTGTTGGCCTTGCTCGTGCCGTCGCCCACGTCGTCGCGGGCCTCGATCAGCGCGACGGAGACCTCGCAGCCGGACAGCTCGCGTGCGATCGCCGCGCCGACGATGCCTCCGCCGATCACCGCGACGTCGAAGACGCCGCTGTGGGGACGGTGGGGGGTGGCGGTCATGAGTGATCTCCCTCGGTGGCGCAGGCCGTGGCGGCCTTCGCCCATGTGGTGCGGAACTCCTCGGCCCGGTCGGCGGACCAGCGGGGTTCGTAAACGGTGGTCGGCTGCCAGTCGCCGACGGCCTCTTTGAGGCTGAGTGCGGGGTCGAGGGCGCAGCGTGCCAGGGCGGCTGCGCCCAGGGGGGTGGCGTGGGCGTGGGGGTAGATGTCGACGGGGATCTGGGCGATGTCGGCCTGGGCCTGCATGAGGGCGGCCGAGTTGGTCAGTCCGCCGTCCGCGCGCAGTCGGCTCAGGGGCCGGCCGAGGTCCTTTGCGACCAGCGCGCCCAGCTCGGCGACCTGTGCGGCGATGCCCTGGAGCACGGCCAGAATGAGGTGCTCGCGGCGGGTGGCCAGGGTCATGCCGGAGAAGGACGCGGTGGCCTGTGACGCCCACCAGGGGGCGGCGAGCCCGGCGAAGGCGGGCACGCACAGCACACCCTCGCTATCGGCTGCCGCCACTGCGTCCAGGTCGGTCGCGGACTGGATGAGGCCGAGGTCCTGCAGCCAGCGCACTGCGGAGGCGACGGTGTAGACCTGACCGTCCACGCAGTACGGGGTCTGTCCGGCCGCCTGCCAGGCCACCGATGTGGTCAGGCCCGCGCTGGAGCGCACCGGGTTCAGACCGGTGTTCGCCAGCAGGAACGCGCCGGTGCCGTAGGTGCACTTCGCCGTGCCCGGCTCCAGACAGCCCTCCGCGACCAGGGCCGCCTGCTGGTCGACGATCAGCCCGGCCACCGGCACCTCCTGGCCGAACGCGCGGGTGGTGCCCACGATTTCGTCGCATGCGGCAATGCGGGGCAGCCGCTCCCCGCCGAGACCGAAGAGGTCGGCGAGCTCAGGGTCCCAGGCAGCGGTGTCCAGGTCGAGGATCAGCGAGCGGCTGGCGGTGGAGGCGTCGGTGACGAACTCGCCCGTCAGGTGATGCACCAGCCAGGTGTCGGTGGTCGTCACCACCCCGTCGCGGGTGAGGTTGCGGCGCAGCCAGGCCATCTTGGGCGCGGAGAAATACGGGTCGAGGACGAGACCGGTGCGCCGGGCGATGCTCTCGGCGTGCTCGGTCAGCTCGCTGCAGACGCTTTCCGCGCGCCTGTCCTGCCACACGATCGCCTGCGTCAGAGGTGTTCCCGTGGCCGGGTCCCAGGCCAGGACCGTCTCACCCTGATTGGCCAGGGCCACTCCGGCGATCGGCCGGCCGGCCGCGCTCACGGCGCGGCGTCCGGCGTTGAGGACGGAGTCGAGCAGCTCGTGCGGGTTCTGCTCGACGCCTCCTCCGGCGAGATAGGTGGGGCGGACGGTTTCCTCCGCGATGGCGACGGTTCCCTCTTCGGCGTCGACGACGATGGCCTTCGTGCCCGAGGTGCCCTGGTCGATGGAGAGAATCGCGGTCATCGTGCGCTCCCGGCCGTGGTGGCGTCGGCAGGCTTCTGGCCCGCGGTGTCGGCGGCGTCCAGCGCCCGGTCGACGTCGGCCATGTCGGGCATGGTCAGTCCGTGGCGGCCTCGTCGGATGACCAGGCCGGTGAAGTAGACGGCACCGATCGCGAACAGGACCAGTACGTAGATCCATGGGGCGCGGAAGGAGGCGTCCCGGAAGATCAGCAGTTCGTACGCCAGCCAGACGCCGGCGACGACGAGGACCGGGATCTCCCAGCGGCCCAGTGTGAACCCCTGGGACGCGGGCAGGGAGCGGCGCTTGGCGGCGTACATCGCGACGGTTCCGGCGTAGATGAGGGCGGGCAGCAGGGTGCCGGCGGAGAACAGCTGGAACAGCGCGTCCGTGGAGCGGGAGAAGACGGCGAGGATGATCTGTGCGATCAGCATCATGAACACCGAAGCGTTCAGCGGTGTCGCCGTGCGCCGGTCGATCCGCTTCAGCAGCCGCCAGCCGGGGAAGCGCTCGTCCCGCGACATCGCATACACCAGGCGGGTGCCGCTCAGGGTGATCACCAGCCCGCAGGAGAAGATCGAAACGACGACCAGCACGAGCAGGATCTTCCCGACGACTGAACCCAGCACGGCGGTGATCACAGTGGCCACCGGCGTTGCCGACTCCGGGACACCGTCGATCCGGCCGGCTGCGGCAGTGATCGCGACCAGGAACAGGAAGCCCAGCACGCCCAGGGAGAGCACCGCCTGAATCATCGCCTTGGGGATGACACGGGCTGGGTCCTTGGTCTCCTCGGCCAGGTTGGCCGCCGACTCGAATCCGACGATGGTGAACGCGCCCAGCAGGAACGCCAGAGCGAACGGTCCGGCCTTGGTGGCCCCGCCCAGGGCGTAGTAGCCGCTCTCCGGGACGGGCCCGGCCGCGAAAAGGTGAGAGAAATCCAGCTTGCCCGTGAAGGCGCCCACGGCGAACAGCAGCACGGTCAGGGCGATCATGCCGACGAGCTGCACCGTCACGGCCACATTGTTGACCCGGTGGGTGGTGCGCGTCGAGGCGGCGACCAGAACAGATTGCAGCAGCACGACAACGGCCGTGATCAGCCAGGCGTTCTGCGTGGTACCGACGTACTGGAACAGCTCCGGAAGAATGGTGGAGGCGATCGTGTAGTCCACGGCGATCAGGACCACACCCAGGAACGCGAACGAGATCCATCCCATGATCCAGCCCCATACCGGGCCCACGATGCGTGACACCCACTGGTACGAGTAGCCGCTGATCGGGATTCGCGCCGCGAGAGCGCCGAAGACGAGGGCGATGGACAGCTGGCCGATCACGGAGATCGGCCAGGCCCAGATGCCGCGCGGGCCGGACGTCGCGAGCACCGAGCCGTAGGTGGTGAAGATGCCGGTGGCGATGGAGACGAAGCCGAATGCCACGGAGAACGAGGCATACCAGCCGAGTTCCCGCGCCATGTGCTGCTTGGGCTCACCGGCGCCCGCGCCGTCTGTTCTGGATCCCTGGGGACCTGCGTCTTCGTATGCCATGCCTTTTTTCCTGCTTCGAAGTGGCCCGCCGTGGATGCGAGAGCCAGTGGACGTGGAGGAACCGAACGGGTCGGCATGCAGGCACGCCCCGCGCGGGTCTGCTGGTGGCCTGTCTGCTGTTGGGGCGGCGGGGCCGCGATGGTGCGCGCGGCCGTAGCCGGGGCGGTCGACAACCCAGTCATTGACTGTTCTTGTGGGTTATTGACCGCGAGTTACTGGAAGTGTGGACCTTTGCCCGCTCGACGTCAAGGGTTGTTCTTCGCGTAACGCGCCGGGCAAGCGTGGCGTACTCACCAGGCCCCGCAGGCAGCGAAAGGGAGGAGGGGGAAGCTCGGCAGGAGGAGGTGCGGCGCCCTGATCGAGGTTACCTGGACCGTAGAATGCAGTCACAGATCCACAAAAACGGTCACCCTTGCCCAAGGAGGTAAGTCGTGCTCGCCGCCGAGCGCCACCGCAGAATCGCCGCCGAAATCGCCCGGCTCACCTTCGTCACCACCGACGATCTGACTGCACTGCTGGGCGTCTCCCACGAAACGGTCCGCAGGGACCTCGCCCTGCTCGAGCGGCGTGGCCAGCTCTCCCGGGTTTACGGCGGCGCCACCAGCCCTCAGGCACCGGTCGGAGAAGAAGCACCCTTCAGCGAACGCAGCGGCGCCCTCGCCTCGGAGAAGGAAACCATCGGCCGCGCGGCAGCAGCACTCATCCAGCCGAACCAGACCGTTGTCATCGACGTCGGCACCACCGCGTTGGAAGTCGCCCGCGCGCTGCCCGCCGACCACGCCGGGGTCATCGCCACCCCCTCCCTCCTCGTGGCCGCGGAAGTCAGCACACGCCCCCGAGTCGAGGTCCTGGTCAGCGGCGGCCGGATCCGAGCCGGCGACCTCGCCTGCTCCAACGCCCAAGCGGTGGAATTCTTCAGCAACCTGCGCGCGGACGCCGTCTTCCTGGGATCCGGCGGCATCGCCCCCTACGGGCTCACCGACTTCCACCTCGACGAAGTCGCCACCAAGCGAGCCATGCTCGCCAACGCCTCCCACCGTTACGTACTCGCCGACTCGAGCAAGTTCGGCCGCACCGCCGCCCACCGCGTATGCGAGCTGAACGGCTTCGACACTCTCATCACCGACAAGCCGTGCCCGACCGAACTGCACACCGCCCTCAACGGAGCCGGCGGCACCGTCATCGTGGCCTGAAAAGGTCGACAGCCAAGGCGCTGGACGCCGCTGTTTCATTCGTGACGGCGATTCGGGGACTCGTCGAGCAGGCCGAACAGGGCTGCTGGGCTGCGCTCGCTGCGGCTCGTACCTGGGTGACGACGGCGAGGACTGAGGTGGAGTGGGCGCGCGGCAAGACGCAGGATGACCAGCATCTGCCGGCGCTGTTGGTGTGATGGAAGACGTACCAGCGGTCGGGGTGTTTCCCGAAGGCGGCCGACGTCCCGGCGGTGGCCGCCGAGGCTGTCTATCCGCGATCCGGACTCGGCGTGGCCGTGCCGCCTGGGGTCGTTTCGGCTTTCGTGTGGAGGACCTCGCGGGACTGCTCCGCGGCGCGGGCGAGGCTCTCGCCGACGAAGTCGAGGAAGCGGGCGACGTTCTCCAGGCGGACGGCGGCCGGAGTGCCGGGGCCGAGGATGCCGATGCCCTGCCGTGCGACCTCGACCTGCTGGGAGAGGGACCGGACGCTGGCGACCATCGCCTGGTACCAGAGATCGTCGTCGATGACGTAGCGCTCGCGGCGGCGTTCGTCGCGTTCCCTGCGGACGAGGGCCTGGCTCTCCAGGAAGGCGATCGATTTGGAGATGGTCGCCGGGCTGACCTGAAGGCGCTGGGCGAGTTCGGACGCCGTCAGGCTGCCGGCATCGGTGGTGAGGAGGCAGACCATCACCCGCGACATCATCTTGGGCAGGCCCGATTGCATCATGACGGTGGTGAACAGCTCCTCGTACTCACGGACGGCCTCGGCGTCGCGTCCGTGTGGCTGGGGGATCGGCTCCGACCCTCGGGACGAGGCGGGCCTGCGCCGGTGGGCGCGCTGTTCCGTGGCGCGGTGGGCCAGGTCCGCGCGGTATCCGGTGGGGCCGCCGTTGCGCATCACCTCACGCGTGATCGTCGAGGTCGGACGCCCGAGACCTCTGGCGATCTCCGCGTAGGCGAGGCCGTCGGCCAGCCCCAGCGCGATCTGCTGGCGGTCCTGCTGAGTGAGCCTGCCTCCCGGCATCGCGGCCTCCTTCGTGTTCCCTGAGGCCTCCAGCATAGCGTTCACGCCCAATCCATTGCAACATGCAAGGGGGACTGCTGTTGCATTACATTCAGGATCACTGCAACGAAGTTATGGACTTGACCTGCAGCGATGCCAATTTTACGCAACGGAGGCGTTGCCAGATCATTGAATGCAACGTAGCCTTTCCTGTGTTCGAAACGACGAGTCGCAAGGAGAGCACGATGCAGAAGTTCGACACCCCCGCCCCGATCTCCGCCGTCCTCGACATCCCCGCGGGGCGCGTCCAGATCATCGCCGCCGACCGGGCCGACACCGCGGTCGAGGTCCTGCCCGCCAACGCCTCGAAGAGCCGCGATGTGAAGGCAGCGGAGCAGGCCAAGATCGAATATGGCGACGGAGTCCTGCGGATCGAGGTCCCGGCGAAGAACCAGTACCTCGGCCCCTCCGGATCCATCGAGGTGACCGTCCAGCTGCCCGCTGGTTCCCGCGTCGAGGCGAAGACGGCCAGCGCCGAGTTCCGGGCCGTCGGCCGCCTCGGCGACGTCGCCTTCGAAGGCGCGTACCACCAGATCAAGATCGACGAGGCCGCGAGCGTCCGCCTCACCGCGATCGACGGCGACGTCGAGGTCGGCCGACTGGATGGCCCCGCGGAGATCAGCACCGCGAGGGGTGACATCCGGATCGCCGAGGCCGTGCGCGGCAAGGTCGTGCTCCGCACCCAGTCCGGCGACATTTCGGTCGGCGCCGCAGCCGGAGTCTCGGCCTCCCTGGACGCCGGCACCACCCACGGCCGCATCAGCAACGACCTCAAGAACGACGGTACCGCCGAGCTCGACATCCACGCGACCACCTCCCAGGGCGACATCGCCGCCCGCAGCCTTTGAGCCACAGCCTCTAGAAGGAGCACCCCTCATGACCAGCTTGGCCATCGCGGCGAACGGGCTGCGCAAGTCCTACGGCGACAAGGTCGTGCTCGACGGCATCGACCTGGCGGTGCCGGCCGGCACGGTCTTCTCCCTGCTCGGTCCGAACGGCGCCGGCAAGACCACCGCCGTCAAGATCCTGTCCACCCTCATCTCCGCCGACGTCGGCGACCTGCATGTCGGCGGCCACGACCTGGCCGCCGATCCGCAGGCGGTGCGGGCCGCGATCGGTGTCACCGGGCAGTTCTCCGCCGTCGACGGGCTGATCACCGGCGAGGAGAACATGCTCCTCATGGCGGACCTGCACCACCTGTCCAAGCACGAGGGGCGGCGCGTCGCCGCCGAGCTGCTGGAGCGGTTCGACCTCACCGAGGCCGCATCGAGGCCCGCCTCCACCTACTCCGGCGGCATGAAGCGCCGCCTGGACATCGCCATGACCCTGGTCGGCAGCCCGCGGATCATCTTCCTCGACGAGCCGACCACCGGCCTCGACCCGCGCGCCCGACACAACATGTGGCAGATCATCCGCGACCTGGTCTCCGGCGGTGTCACCGTCTTCCTCACCACCCAGTACCTGGAGGAGGCCGACGAGCTCGCCGACCGGATCGCGGTACTGAGCGACGGCAAGATCGTCGCCGAGGGGAGCGCCGACGAGCTGAAGCGGCTGATCCCCGGCGGACACGTCCGGATCCGGTTCTCCGACCCGGCGGCGTACCAGTCGGCCGCCTCCGCCCTGCGCGAGGCCACCCTCCCCCACGCTCGGCTTCGCTCGCGCGGGGGGACCCCCATCGACGAGGCACTGTCGCTGCAGATCCCCAGCGACGGCAGCCAGCGCGAGCTGCGCTCCATCCTCGACTGGCTGGACTCGGCCGGCATCGAGGCGGACGAACTGACCGTGCACACCCCCGACCTCGACGATGTGTTCTTCGCTCTGACCAGCAGCAACGTGCCGGCCCAGTCCAGCACGACCAAGGAGGATGTCCGATGAGCTCCCTCTCCCTCGCGGTGCGCGACTCGTCCACGATGCTGCGCCGCAACCTGCTGCACGCGCGGCGCTATCCGTCGCTGACCCTGAACCTGCTGCTCACCCCGGTCATGCTGCTGCTGCTCTTCGTCTACATCTTCGGCGACACGATGAGCGCGGGCATCGGCGGCGGCAGCGCCGACCGCTCCGAATACATTGCCTATGTCGTCCCGGGCATCCTGCTGATGACCATCGGCAGCACCGTCATCGGGGCCGCGGTGTCCGTCGCCACCGACATGTCCGAGGGCATCATCGCCCGCTTCCGCACCATGGCCATCTACCGCGGCTCCGTGCTCATCGGGCACGTTGTCGGCAGCGTGCTGCAGTCTGTCGCCAGCGTGGTCCTCGTCGGCATCGTCGCCGTGGCCATCGGCTTCCGCTCCACGGACGCCTCGCCCCTGGAGTGGCTGGCGGCGTTCGGGCTGCTCGCGCTCTTCGCCCTCGCGCTCACCTGGATCGCGGTCGGGATGGGCATGGCCAGCCCGAACGCCGAGGCGGCCAGCAACAGCGCGCTGCCGCTGATCCTCCTGCCGCTCATCTCCAGCGCGTTCACCCCGATCGACGCAATGCCGGGCTGGTTCCAGCCGATCGCCGAGTACCAGCCGTTCACCCCGGCCATCGAGACCCTGCGCGGCCTGCTGCTCGGCACCGAGATCGGCCACAACGGGTGGCTCGCGGTCGCCTGGTGCCTGGTGCTCGCGGCGCTCGGTTACCGCTGGTCGACCGCCTCGTTCAAGCGCGACCCGAAGTAATCGGCATGAACACGCGGGCCGTCTCCCGCACCTCGTCCCACCCGGGGCGGCGTCCACCGGCACCACGTCGGAGGACGCCGCCCCGTCGGCGTACCGGCCATCTGCCGGGCTCGCTCCGCGGACATCGCCCGGCGGGAACTCCCTGAGCACGCCAAGTCTCCGCCGATGGCCGGTACCGCCGCGATCGGGGCGGTTGGGCATCTGCCGGCCACCGCCATCGAGGAAGGCCGGGACCTGTCCTCGATGAGCGGCATTCAGGCCGACACCGCCTACCGTCTGCTGCCGGCCTGACGGCCCGGCCTCACTTCAGGTGCCGGCCGAAGAACCGGCCCCCGTCCTCCACCTCGAACCACGGGGTACCGATGTGTCCGCCCAGATTGGCGTGCAGCGTCTTCTCCTTGCTGCCGAAGGCGTCGAACAGGTCCAGGGCCCGCTGCCGGGGGTTCCCTTCGTCGTCCCACTGCGGCAGGAACAGCAGCGGAATGGTGACCTGCCGGGCCTCCTCGCGCTGGGCGCGAGGCACGTACCCCCCGGCGAAGAAGCCGGCGGCCGCGATGCGCGGCTCGACCACCGCCAGCCGAATGCCGACGGCGGTCCACCCCGAGTACCCGACCGGGCCGCCGATCTCGGGCAGCGAAAGGAGTTGCCGGTGACCGCCTCCCACAGCGCGTTGGCCGTCAGCCCGGACACGTCCACGTCCTTCGTCAGGCCGGGGCCGACCAGAGCGTGGCTGCCTTGCGCAGCAGCACCGACCGTTCGCGGGTGTTGCGGCACAGGCGAGCGGCGAGTTCGAGCTCGGCCCGGGCTTCGCCGGTCCGGCCGAGCCGGCGCAGCAGTTCGCCGCGCACGCTCGGGAGCAGGTGCGATCCCGACAGGCGGTCGGTGGCGACCAGTTCGTCGACGATGGCGAGCGCTTGCTGCGGCCCGGTCGCCATCGCGACGGCGACCGCCCGGTTGAGCTCGACGACGGTGGAGGGGGCCACCTGGCCCAGCGCCTCGTAGAGCAGCACGACGCGCTCCCAGTCGGTCTCCGCCACCGAGGGGGCCGTCGCGTGGCAGGCGGCGATCGCCGCCTGCAGCCCGTAGGGCCCCAGTCCGCGTCCGACGGCGGCGGCCCGGCCGATCGCGGCCAGGCCGCGGCGGATCGCGGAGCGGTCCCACAGGCGCCGGTCCTGATCCTCGAGCAGCACCGGCTCGCCATCGAGGCTGGTGCGGGCGGGAAAGCGCGCGGCCGTCAACTCGCACAGCGCCAGCAGCCCGGACACCTCCGGTTCGTCGGGCAGCAGGGCGGCCAGCATCCGGGTCAGCCGGATCGCCTCGTAGGCGAGGTCGGGGCGCAGCAGGTTGTCGCCGGCGGTCGCCGTCGAGCCCTCGGTGAAGATCACGTACAGCACGCTCAGCACCCCGCCGATGCGCCTGCGGCGCTCCTCGGCCGGCGGCAGTCCGAACGGCACTCCCGCCGCGGCGATCGTCTTCTTCGCCCGGGTGATTCGCGCCTGAACGGTCGGCACGGGCACCAGGAACGCGCGGGCGATCTCCTCGCTCGCCAGTCCGGCGACCGCGCGCAGCGTCAGCGCCACTCGCGCCTCGGGCGAGAGCACAGGGTGGCATGCGATGAACATCAGTGCAAGGACGTCGTCGTCCACCTGGTCGGGATCCCACAACAGGTCGTCGGCCGGCTCCGGCGGGGCCTGCGCGCCCGAACTCGCCTCTCCCTCGGCGAGTTGGCCGGAGAGCATGGCGTACCGCTCGTTGAGGGCCGCGCGGCGGCGGTAGTTGTCGATCGCCCGCCGCCGCGCGGCGGCGAGCAGCCAGCCAACCGGGTTCGTCGGCGCACCCTCGCGCGACCAGCTGACGAGCGCCTCGGCCAGCGCCTCCTGGGCGACGTCCTCGGCGAGTTCGAAGTCCCCGGTGTAGCGGGTCAGCGCGGCGACGATCCGGGCGGACTCGATCCGCCATACGGCCTCCACAGCCCGCCGAGCCGTCTGTCGGCTCGGCGGGCCTTCCGCGTCTGGACCGGCCATCAGAGCTGGCCGGTCCGCTCACGCCACGCCAACTCCTTGGCGATCCACTCGTTGTCCTGCGGAAACTCGTCGATGCCAGGTACCCGGCGGATCTCGCACTTCGAGCCGGTGATCGCCGGGAGGCGCTTGGCCCACTCGACCGCCTCCTCCTTCGAAGCGACGTCGATCACGTAGAAGCCGCCGAACAGCTCCTTCGTCTCGCCGTACGGACCGTCGGTGACCACCGGCGTCTCGCCGCTGAAGTCGACCACCACGCCCTGGGACGGGTCATCCAGCCCCTCGGCGGCGACCAGCACGCCGGCCCGGATCAGCTCCTCGTTGAAGCGGCCCACCGTCTCGAGCATCTCCTCGAAGGGCGTCTCCATCATCTTCGCCATGGACTCGTCCGTGCCGCGCATGATCAGCATGTACTTCGCCATCTTCGGCCTCCTGTGTACAGGGTCGTCCCTCGACCCTCTCACCCCTAGGTCGAACGGCGCGGCCGCGGATCGACACGACGCCACTGCGACTTTCATCGGACTCCACGCCAACCCCCGAAGGACTTCGAGAGGCGACCGCCTCATCGCTCCCGCAGCCGGTCAGTCGTCCTCGGGGCTCTCGGGGCGCAGCAGCGGGTGGGCGACGCCGGGAAACACCCGCGCCCTGACCACCGGCTCGGCCGCCCCGCCCTGGACCACCGTCTCGGCGACACCCCAGGGGCGGCCGTGCAGGACGACGGTCAGCGTGTACGAGGCCGAGCACCCCATGCAGTCGTACCGGTCGGCCCAGGTCTCCACATCAGTGACGCTGCCGGGGTAGCGCGCCACATGCCGGTGCCGGGCGTGGCAGTGGTCGCACGTCTCGCCGGGCTCGCAGGTCCCGCCGCAGGGGCACGGAACGTCGAGCGAGTCCGCCGGGCGCCAGCGCTGCGTGAGGACGGCGTCACGGGTGGCGCCCATGTCCTTCATCGCCTTCAGATTGCGGGCGGCGACGTTGTACGACTCGCCGGTGGCGGCCATCCGGTCGCGGATGACGTCTTTGCGTCCGCGGTTCGTCGTCATCGGTTCCTCATCTGTTCCTACGGGGGGTCACGCAGCCCGCAAGGAGGTCCACGAGATCGGCAGGTTCCACGGTACCCGCCGCCCCGGGCGGTCCTCGCCACCTGCCCGACCGGGGGCGGATGCCAGGACGGGGACGGTTCAGGGGTGAGGGCCTCACGGGCGCTCCTGCTGCCCTTGCGGTGGATCCGTCACCGCACTGTCCCGGATGCGATAGCCGTACGGGGCATGGCGTGCCTCGTAGCCGTTCGACGATGTCGCGCTCTGTCAGCCGCGCGACGCGGCGGCGCTGGGTGCTGGAGCCGTGTGAACCGACCGCGGCGGATCCGGAGTTCTCGCCCGGCGGTTCGTGGAGTGGAACGGCCTCGCGCACGGCATCCAGCGGGTCGACGCCCGCCGCACGGCGGAGGGCGAACTGCTGAAGCAGCGCGTTCCCGTGGTGCGGCCGAAGCAGGGGAGTCCGCCCATGGTTTCGAGGCACATCATCAGCACATGCCCTGTCGCCCGGAACTCCGTACAATTTGATCCCGAACGATGCTGTCGATCCAACGCGCCGCAGTGGCGTCGAAGGGGTGTGCCCGTGCCCGGCCAACGATCCATCACCGAAGCCGAGAAGCTGGCAGGCGCGAAGCTGGGCGGCATTCCGGTCCGGCACGAGCAGATGGCCGTGGTGGCCAATATCTACCGCGCGGCCTCCGCGGTCCGGCAGCACCTGGAGAACTCGGTGCTGCGCGGGTCCGAGCTGACCTGGACGGCGTTCGTCGTGCTGTGGGTGGTGTGGATCTGGGGCGAGTCCGAGACACGGCACGTGGCGGAGGAAGCGGGCATCTCCAAGGGGACCCTCACCGGGGTTTCGCGCACTCTGGAGGCGCGGGGGCTGGTGCGGAGGTCCGGTCATCCCACCGACGGGAGGCTGGTGCTGCTCAGCCTCACCGACGAGGGCGAGGAGCTCATGCAACGGGTGTTTCCCCAGTTCAACGAGGAGGAGGCGTTTGTCACCGGGCGGCTCAGCGACGAGGAGTGCCGCAGTGTCGCGGAGGGGCTGCGCCGGGTCGTGCTCCAGGTGGAGGAGCAGGGCGAGGAGCGTCGCCTCGCCCTGCTGGACGGCGCCGAACCCGCGCCGCGCCGCAGCGGACGCCGCCCCAAGGCGTGAACCAAGGCTCGTGAACCATGGCTGTCAGCGGCGGCCGCGGGCGGCGCGGACGAGGGCGTCGAAGAGCCCTTGCTGGGCCGGGTCCTCGTGGGCGGTGTCCTCGGGGTGCCACTGCACGGCGGCGAACCAGCCGTGCAGGCCCGGGAGTTCGAGGGCTTCCACGGTCCCGTCGACGGCGCGGGCGGCGACCGTGAGGCCGACGCCGGTACGGTCCACCCGCTGGTGGTGGTAGCAAGAGGCCTCCACCTTCTCGGCTCCGGTGGCCTGCCCCAGAAGCGAGCCGCGCTGGATCGCCACCGGGTGCACGACGTGGCGGTGCTCGCGCTGCGGGCCGCCCATGTCCTGCTCCAGGGTGCCGCCCAGGGCGACGTTGACGACCTGCAGGCCGCGGCAGACCGCAAGCGTCGGCAGGCCCGCGTCCAGGGCTCGGCGGGCGACTTCCAGGTCGAAGCCGTCCTGTTCGTCGTCCACGTCGTAGACGCTGTCGTGGGCCTCGCCATCGCTGTAGCGGTGCGGGGCGAGGTCGCCGCCGCCGGGGAGCAGGACGCCGTCGAAGCGGGTGAGCCGGGCGGCCACTTCGGCGGGGTCGGCGGTGCCTCCGGGCGCGTGCGGGTGGATGGTCGCAGGTTCGCCGCCCGCTCGCCACACCGCGTCGACGAGCGCCCGGGCGTTGACCTCGGCGGCGTACCGCAGGGCGGAGGTGGACGCGGAGAAACGGGCCGGAATGGCGATGAGCGGTCTCACAGCTGGATCCAGGTGGTCTTGAGGTCGGTGTACTTCTCCAGGGCGTGCGCGGACTTGTCGCGGCCGTTGCCGGACTGCTTCATCCCGCCGAAGGGCACGGTCAGGTCGCCCTCCTCGTAGCAGTTGACCCAGACCGTCCCGGCCTTCAGGGCGCGGGAGACCCGGTGTGCGGTGGACAGGTCGGACGTCCACAGCCCGGCCGCGAGACCGTACTCGGTGGCGTTGGCGAGCGCGACGGCCTCGTCGAGGTCCTCGAAGGGGAGGACGGACAGCACCGGGCCGAAGATCTCCTCCCGGGCCAACCGCATGCCGGGGTCCACCCGGTCGAAGACGGTGGGCCGCAGGAAGCTGCCCCCGGACTCGGCCAGTGTGCGGTCACCGCCGGTCCGCAGCCGGGCGCCCTCGTGGAGGCCGGTCCCGATGTGGTCCAGTACGCGCTCCAGGTGTCCCTCGCCGACCAGCGCGCCCATCTCGGTGGCGGGGTCGAGGGGGTCACCGACTCGCAGTTTCCGTGCGCGCTCCACGATGGCCTCGGTGACGCGCTCGGCGACGGAGGAGTGGACGAGCAGTCGCGAGGGTGCCGTGCACATCTCGCCCTGGTTGAAGAAGATGCCCCAGGCGGCGGTGGCCGCGGCCTTCTCCAGGTCGGGGGCGTCCGGGAGGATGATGTTGGGCGACTTGCCGCCCAACTCCAGCCAGACACGCTTGAGATTGGAGTCGGCGGCGTAGCGCAGGAAGTGCCGTCCCACGGCGGTCGACCCCGTGAAGGCCAGGACGTCCACGTCGGGGTGCAGGCCGATCGCCCGCCCGGCGGTGGGGCCGTCGCCGGTGACGACGTTCAGGACGCCCGGCGGCAGCCCGGCCTCGGTTGCGAGGCGGCCCAACAGCAGGGCGGACAGCGGGGAGTTCTCGGAGGGCTTCAGTACGACGGTGCAGCCGGCCGCGAGTGCGGGCGCGACCTTCCAGGAGGCGAGCGTCAGGGGGAAGTTCCACGGCACCACCGCGCCGACGACGCCCGCCGGCTCCCGGGTGACGAGCGCGAGCGCGTCCGGGGCGGTGCGGGGGGACTCGTCGGTCATCTTGTCGGCCAACTGTCCGTACCAGCGGAAGGTATGGATCGCGGCTCGCAGCTCGATGGCATACGCGTCCGTGATGGGCTTGCCCATCTCCAGACTGATCGTGAGCGCGAGCTGGTCACGCTGCTCCTCCAGCAGATCGGCGATCCGCAGCAGCGCCCGGCCGCGGTCGGCGGGCGCCAGGCGCGGCCAGGGACCGGAGTCGAAGGCCCGGCGGGCGGCGGCCACGGCCGCGTCCACCTCCGCGTGGCCTCCGTCGGCGACCTGGGTCAGCACCTGGCCGTTGCGTGGAGATACGACGGTGTAGCTCCCACCGCCGCCGGGTTCGTCGGCGCCGTCGATGTGGTGGACCCCGGACAGGTCCAGCTCCTCGGCTCGGCGCAGCCACTCCTCATGGGTGACATCCGGCATGGGTGGCCTCCAGGTCGCATCCAATACATTTGGGCTCAAACGATATGTCGGTGAACGGCCCCTCGCAAGGGTTTCCGGGAGGCGGGTTCTGCGTATCATTTGGACCCATACGACTGGCCTCGTCGGGTTGATCCGGCGGGTCCATGGACAGAGGAAGGGAGCGCCCATCGTGCGCGCACTCGTCATCAAGCACGACCATGTGACGGAGCCCGGGCGAGTCGGGGACCGCCTCGTCGAGCGCGGATACGAACTCACCACGGTGACGGTCGTGCCCGAGTCCCGCCATCACGCGCCGAATGTGGAGTTCGACTTCCCCGACGCCGATGGCTGGGACCTGATCGTGTCCCTCGGTGCCCCCTGGTCGGTCTACGACGACGTGGCCATCGGCAGCTGGATCGGCGGCGAGCTCGCGCTGCTGCGCAAGGCCCACCACCTCGATATCCCGGTCCTCGGCGTCTGCTTCGGTGCCCAGGCGCTCGCCACCGCCCTCGGCGGCTCGGTGGAAGCCTCCCCGCGGCCCGAGATCGGATGGACGGAGATCGAGACCGAGGTCCCCGATCTGGTGCCGCCGGGGCCGTGGTTCCAGTGGCACTACGACCGCTGCGTCCTGCCGCCCGGCGCCGTGGCGCTGGCCCGCAACACCGTGTGCACGCAGGCTTTCCGGGCGGGGCGAGCGCTGGGCGTGCAGTTCCACCCTGAGGTCACCACGGCGATGGTCCGGGGGTGGGTCGACCTCGGCGGCGCGGAGCAGTGCGTACGGCACGGAGTCGACCCGGACGAACTGCTCGTACGCAGCCGCGCCATGGAATCCGTCGCCCGCACCCATGCCCGCCACCTCGTCGACGGCTTCCTGGACCGGGTGGCCCACTCCGCCGGCTGAGACCGACCGGCAGTAGGGGAGTGGGGGAAGGAGCGGTGGCTGGCACGTACAGCTGCAAGGCGGAGGATTGAGGCATGGCGGAGCCATGGTGATTGACGACAACGCCGCAGATGTGCGTGCCAGCCACCGCGACGCCGCTCCCCTACTGCCGGTCGGTCTGATGTGGGCGTGCCGATGCGCGTCGTACGGGACCGGGCAGCACCAGCGCGGTGACCTCGTCGATCAGCACCTTCCGGTGTGGTGGGTGAGGATGTCGGCCGTTCAGGGGCGACACCCCTGCGGCGCGCGCCCGGGGCCGTTCGGCGGGAGCGCGCCGCAGGGGAGGGACGATCAGGCGGTCACAGCCGCCTTGCCGCGCACCACCCGTGCCGCCACGGCGCCCAGGACCAGGACCACCGGGACGCTGAGCGCGAGCCAGGTGGCCGTGCCGGGGTCACCGCCGATGAGCGTCGTGAAGTTGGCGAGGATCAGCCAGATGGCGCCCGCGAGGCCGAGCGCGCCGAGGGCCGGGGCGATCAGGGTGTTCCAGGGGCGGGTGTCGAGGCGCTCGCGCCGGAAGAAGACGATCACCGAGACCGAGGTCAGGAAATACAGGAGCATCATCCCGAGGACGGCCACTCCGCTGAACCAGGAGAAGAGCGTCAGCACGGGGTCCTTGCCCAGCAGCGCGAACGGGGCGACCAGCACCAGCGCGATCGCGGTCTGTACGCTGCCGGCCGCCCAGGGGGAACGGCGCTGGTTGAGCGCACACAGTTTGCGGGGCAGCAGCCCCTCACGGCTGAGCGAGAACAGGTAGCGGTTGGCCGAGTTGTGGAAGGCGAGGATGCCCGCGAAGAGCGAGGTCGCGAGCAGGACCGGCAGTACGTGGTAAGTCCATCCGCCGAACTGGTCGGCGACGGGATTGAAGACGAACGCCGTGGCGTCGCCGCTCTCCAGTGCCTTTCCGGCGGCTGCGGTGGCGTGCGAAGCGCCGTACGAGGAGATGAGCATCCAGGAGGTGAAGGCGAAGAAGCCGGTGACGACGGCGACCGACAGGTAGGTGGCCCGGGGGACGGTCTTGCGCGGTTCGCGCGCCTCCTCGCCGTAGATCGCGGTGGCCTCGAAGCCGAACATCGATGCCACGGCGAACATCATTGCCACTCCGGGAGCCCCCTGCAGGGCAGCTGTCGGCGAGAAGCTCTGGGTGAAGCCGAGCCCTTCGGGCCCGCCGCCCTTGAACAAGGTGACCAGCGCGAAGACGAGCAGGATGCTGAACTCCGCCAGGACGAAGACCGCGAGGACCTTGGCGCCCATCTCGATGCCGGCGGCGCCGAGCGCCTGGACGACCACCATCGTGGCCAACGCCCAGACCCACCACGGCGTGTCCAGGCCCGCGTAGTGCGAGACCAGGCCGCTCACCAGCTCCCCGTACAGCCCGTACATGGCGGCCTGGATGGTGCAGTAGGCGAACAGGGCCACGCCCGCGCTGCCGGATCCGGCGGTCCGGCCCAGGCCCTTGCCGATGTACGTGTAGAAGGCGCCCGTGTCCACGACATGGCGGCCCATGGCGACGAAGCCGACCGAGAACAGCAGGATCATCAGACCGGCGACGACGTACGCGGCAGGTACGCCCGCTCCATTGCCGAGGCCGACGGAGATCGGGGCGGCTCCGGCGATGCCGGTCAGCGGGGCCTGCGCGGAGAGGACGAAGAAGAGGATGCCCAGGACGCCGAGGGCGTTGGGCTTGAGCTTGCCTGAGGTGGGCGCGTCCTGCACGGTCTGTTGCCTTGCGACCGTTTGACTGTCCACTCGGATCACCTGCCGGGGAATGAGGAGGGGGTAGTTTGTTTCAGGCCAAACGAGTTGCCTCATCCTGGGCGTGAACTATCCGTTTGGCAAGAGGTTGAAGAGGATTCCCGCCGCGCTGCCGACTCCTCACGGCGCCGAAATCGAAGCGGCATCGGCGAGGCGAGGCGAGAGAGCCCCTGAATCGCACCGCTCCTCACGCATGGTGCTCGCCTGGTCGCGTACGGCGATGGCTCCGGTGCGGAATCAAACGAGGCCCTGGACGCCGAGCGTCCAGGGCCTCGCGAGGTGCCGGTGGTGGTCAGAGGTCCCCTTCGGCACTCCCGTCGGTGTCGAGCAGCCGCAGGAGAGCCCTCAGCTCCTCCAGGGCGGCGTCGGTGACCGCCGGCTCGTCGAACACGAGCTGGTGCAGGACGAGGCCGTCCAGAGCGGCGAAGACCAACCGCATCAGCGCCGGGTTCGCACCGCCCGGCAGTATGCGGGTGAGCTCGCGCTGGGTGGCCGCGAAGTACTCGTCGTACAGCGCACGCAGCGGTGGCAGCAGCTCGGGCCGGCGGCGGGATTCGAGGAGCAGCTCGTACTGGAACACCTGGATGTCCGGATCAGCGGTGACCATCTCCGACAACTCGGTCGAGAAGTCCGCCACCTTGCCGGTGCCGGGCTCCAGCGCGCTGGTGTTCAGGCTGGTGCGCACGGCGTGGGTGAGCGCCTCCTCGATGAGGGCGTCACGCGAGCCGAAGTGGTGGACGACCAGGCCGTGGGTGACCCCGGCCTCCTCCGCGACCGCGCGGTAGGTGAGTTTGCGCAGACCGCCGCGGGCCACCACCCGCACGGCGGCGGCGAGCAGGGCTTCGCGGCCCGCTCCGTAGTTCACCCGCTTGCGGGGCTTGGCTCGCTTGCCTTCGCCCTCGTCTTCGGTGGTCTCGGCGGATTCGGTCATGTCGGGGACCCTACCTGCCGGTTGTGGATGGGGGTGCACGCGTGGGCAAGGGCCCGGGCGCGCGGTGAAGAGCTGTCCGTACGGGCGCGCCGCACCGCGCGACCTCTCGCGTCAGGCCCGGTGCGGCGCACTCGTGCGGCGCTGTCAGCGCTTGGGCGGGCGGACGCCGCGGAACTCCCAGTCGCCGCCGAGCGCGGTGGACAGCACTTCCTCGGACTCGGTGGGCTGGGCGCCGACGTCGGTGCGGATGGCGGTGGGTCCGGTGACGATGTGGTTGGTGAGCCGGCCGAGGCCCTCGACTTCGACCTCGACGACGTCGCCAGGCTGTACGGGGCGGGAGTTGGCCGGGGTGCCGGACAGCAGGACGTCGCCGGGGTGGAGGGTGATGGTGCGGGCGATGTCGGCGACGAGGTAGTGCATGTCCCACTCCATCTCGTCGGTCGAGCCGTCCTGGACGACCTCACCGTTGACGTAGGTGCGCAGGTACTTGCCGTGGAAGTCCCAGTCGGTGACGAGACCCGGTCCGAGGGGGCAGAGGGTGTCGGAGCCCTTGACGCGGAGCATGGAGCCGGCGTCGGTGTCGCGGAAGTCGTGCAGGCCGTAGTCGTTGGCGACGGTGTAGCCCGCGATGTAGTCGCCCGCCTGGGCCGGGGAGATGTTGCGTGCCGTCCTGCCGATGACGATGGCGACCTCGCCCTCGTAGTTGAGCCATTTGCAGCTCTCGGGGCGGACGACGGCGCCCTTGTGGGAGTTGAGGGCGGAGGTCGGCTTGTGGAAGTAGGTCGGGGTCGGGGTGAGGTCGATCTGGAACTCGTCGACGCGGCTGCGGTGGTTGAGGTGGACGGCGACAACCTTCGACGGCACGACCGGCGGCAGGTGCCGGGCGTCGTCGATCTTGACGCGGCGGCCGTCGCCGGCGACGAGTTCGTCTCCGTCACGGAGGGTCTCGACGGCGGCTCCGTCGAGGAGGATACGGCGGTACTCGGGCATGGCGGGCCTTTCTAGGAGCGGCTGTGCGGGGTGCGCGGGGAGGGGGATACGGGCAGGCCGGTGCCGGTCCAGCCGTCGGCGGGGCGATCGAACCAGAGGTGGACCTGGCCGGTGCCGATGGAGTTCTCGTACGCGCCGTACTGGCGGCCCTTGGCCGTGCACGCGCCCTCACCGAGCGCGCCGGCCATCATCAGGTAGTGGAAGAACTTCGCCTCGGGCTTGTACTTCCAGAACTCGTCCATGGTGTCGAGGACCTTGTCGTGGCGGCCCTCCTTGAACCAGGCGATGCGCTCGCGGTCGGCCTCGCGGGCCTCGGCAGTGAAGACGTGGGCGGGATCGCTCGCCTCGTGGTCACGCAGTTCGCGCAGCGGCCAGAAGGTATGAGAGAGCGCGCCGGAGGCGATGAGGAGGACCCGGCGGCCGGGCGTGGCCGCGATGCCGTCGGCCAGTGCCCGGCCCAGCCGCAGGTGGTCTTCCATATCGCCGGTCTGGCAGACCCCGATGGTCACCCACTTCTTGTCGGGCAGGCCCTCGCCGAGGAACTTCCAGAGGTTGATGGTGGCGTAGTAGATCGGCAGGTAGTCGTCGTCGATCGCGGTGATCCAGGTGCCGTGCTTGTCGGCGAACTTCCCTATGTTCCTGGCGAGTTCGGGGTCGCCGGGGAAGTCGTACGGCATCCGGCACATGCCGCGCGGCAGTTCCTCGGAGGTGAAGAGCCCGGCGCGGCGCTGCTGGGCGGTGACGACGAACTCGACCGTGGTGGCCCAGTGTGAGTCGAGGACGACCACCGTGTCGTAGGTGTCGCGCTCGAAGACTTCGCGGCGCAGCTGGTGCAGGCCGGTGACGAGGGTGATCTCCTTGCCCTCGTTGAGGGCGAGCCGGTCGGCCTCCGGCAGCACGATGGTGGGGACATGGGCGAGCAGGCCCGCCCCGACGATCTCACCCATGGTTCTGCCATCCCTTGGGGGCGGTGACGGTGTTCTTGAGGTCGCAGTAGAAGTCGAAGCTCCAGGTGCCGCCCTCGCGGCCGACTCCGGACTGGCGGGAGCCGCCGAACGGCGCCTGCAGATCTCGTACGAAGAAGCAGTTGACCCAGACCGTGCCCGCGACGAGCTGCGCAGTGACGCGCTCGGCGCGCTCGTGATCGCCGGTGGCAAGGGTCGCGGCGAGACCGAAGCGGGTGTCGTTGGCCAGCGTGACCGCCTCCTGCTCGGTGACGAAGGTCTGGAGGGTCAGGACCGGGCCGAAGACCTCCTCCTGGACGACCTCGCTGTCTTGGGCGACGTCGGTGAGCAGGGTCGGTCGGTAGTAGAGGCCGCCGAGGTCTGTGTTGGGTGCACCGCCGATGACCGCGCGTGCGCCGGCCGCCAGCGCCCGCTGCACGAAGCCGTCGATCTTCTCCAGCTGGCGGGGGTGGATGTTGGGGCCGAGGTCGGTGGACTCGTCGCGTGGGTCGCCCTGCTTGAGGGTGGCGGCCTTCTGCGCGAACCGCTTGGTGAACTCGTCGGCGATCGACTCCTCGACGAGGATGCGGGTCGCGGCCAGGCAGACCTGTCCGGCGTTGTCGTACTGCTCCACGGCGAGGTCGACCGCGAGGTCGAGGTCGGCGTCGGCGAAGACCAACAGGGGTGACTTGCCGCCGAGTTCGAAGCTGGTGGGCACGAGGTTCGCGGCGGAGGCCGCGCCGATGGCCTTGGCGGTCGGTACGGAACCGGTGAAGCTGATCCGGCGTACATCGGGATGGGAGACGAGCGCGTTGCCCGCCTCGGCGCCGTAGCCCTGTACGACGTTGAGCACACCGGCCGGCAGGCCCGCCTCGGCGGCGATGTCCGCGAGGAGCGATGCCGTGAGCGGGGTCCACTCGGCGGGCTTGAGGATCACCGTGTTCCCGGCGGCGAGCGCGGGGGCGATCTTCCAGGTGGCCAGCATCAGTGGGGCGTTCCACGGGGTGATCAGCACGCAGGGGCCGGCCGGGTCCCAGCTGACGTGGTTGGTGTGGCCGCGTGTCTCGAATTCCTCGTGCTCCAGCTTCAGCAGCCAGTCGGCGAAGAAGCGGAAGTTGTGCGCCACGCGCGGCATGACACCGCGGCGGTGCGAGCGCAGCAGAGCCGCGTTGTCGTGGGTCTCGACGATCGCCAGGTCCTCGATGCGCTTGTCGACACCGTCGGCGATGGCGTGCAGGATGCGGGCCCGCTCGGCGCGCGCCGTGGCGGCCCAGCCGGGGAAGGCGGCCTTCGCGGCGGCGACAGCGGCTGCGGCCTCCGTCGCGGTGCCCCGGGAGA
This sequence comes from Streptomyces sp. NPDC051286, assembly GCF_044455345.1. Taxonomy (NCBI): domain Bacteria; kingdom Bacillati; phylum Actinomycetota; class Actinomycetes; order Kitasatosporales; family Streptomycetaceae; genus Streptomyces; species Streptomyces sp. NPDC051286. Next base: position 52,963 of record NZ_JBITER010000005.1, read on the forward strand.
TCTCGCCGAGGGTGCTGCCGTCGATGGGCGAGACATCGGTGAAGGTCTCGGACGAGGCGATGCGCTCGCCGCCGATCCAGTGCCGGGTGTCGACGGCGACCCCGGCCACGGTGAGGGTGTGTTCGGTCATGTCCGGTCTCCAAGTGGTCTGGGGCATAGAGGGGTTACGGCCTCCCCCGCGATAGGGGGTGGATCAGCGAGCGGCGTCGTGCGGCTTCGATGGCAAGGCAGAGGAGGGAGTCGACGCGGAGCGTCGGTGACTGACGACAACACGGCAAGCGGAGTCGCAGGGCGTCGGGAGCCCGCTCCCTGTCGCGGGGGAGGCCGTTACTCGGCTTCCGAGGTGCCGGACTCCAGCAGCGTGCCGCCGTCCCAGACGACACCGACCTGGCGGTAGTACGCGGCGATCGGTTCCCGGATCTCCAGGCGGGCCAGTTCCTCGGTGGGGGCCTCGAACAGTTCGAGATCGGCGTCGCCGGTCCAGGGCTGCCCGGCCTCGAAGGACGCCGCGCCGGTCTCGATCAGCTCGTCGAGCGCGAGCCCCTTGCCCTTCTCGATGGAGGGCAGCCAGCGGTGGTGGGCCATCGGATGACCGTTGACGAAGCCGTTGGTCCCGGACGGCTCCCGCAGGGTGACCACGGCCTGGGCGAGCCGCCGGTCGGCCGCGGCGAGCGTGGCGCCGAAACGGGCGCCCGCCTCGATCCGCGGGGCAGGCCCGTACGGGTGCGGGCGCGTCTGGTGGATGGAGCCGAGCTTCTTCGGGTAGCCCTGGTGCAGTCCGCGGGCTATCGCGAAGTCCTTGTCGACCCAGATGTACACGCAGCGGGAGTACGTCCGTCCCTTGTAGGAGCAGCGGACGACCGCGAAGGCCTCCTTGTACTGGGAGAGCACCGGGTCGAGCAGCTCCTGCCCGCCGGTCGAGCAGGACTGCCAGTCGGCCCAGATCAGCGCGACGGCACCCGGGTCCTCCTCCGCCAACTCCAGGGGTTCTGGAAGCAGTTCGCGCACGCGGGCGGGATCGGTGCGGTACTCGACGGTGAGCAGGTCGCCGGAGTAGCGCCAGGGCGGCGAGGGGATCAGCGACGAGTCGCCGGTCGCCGTCTTGGGATGGAAGTAACCACGGACACTGGCCATGACAGATGTTCCTTACGAGGTGAGGGCAGGCTGCTTGAGCAGCTGGGCGCGGTAGCGGGCGGCGCCGGTGGTGGCGGCATGGCCGCCGAGGGCGACGACGCCGACCAGGTGGCCGTCGGCGTGGTAGCCGACCAGGACATCGCCGTCCGGGTCGCCGTCGAGTACCCGGACATCGCCGATGCCGAGCAGCGGGGCACCGAAGGACTGCAGCCTGAACTCGTGCTGGTCGCTCCAGAAGGTGGGAAGCGGCGCGAAGGGGCCCGCCTCGGCGTCGGCTCCGGTGAGATGGGCGACGAGGCTCTTCGCGGCGTGCTTGGCGGTGTCGCCGGGGATCGACCAGTGCTCGACGCGGCGGGGGACGCCGTCGTAGCGGGCGTTGGGGAAGCGGGCGACATCGCCGACCGCGACGACGTACGGGAGACCGCCGACGCGCAGCTGCTCGTCCGTCAGCACACCGTCGCTCAGGTCCAGGCCGTTGCCGTCGAGCCACTCGGTGTTGGCGACCGAGCCGACGGACTCCACGACGACGTCGGCCGCAAGGACCGTCCCGTCGCTCAGGACGACTCCGGTGACCCGGTCCTCGCCCTCGAAGCCCAAGACGCCGGTGCCGAGTGCGAAGCGCACCCCGCGCTCCTCGTGCCGCTTGTGCAGTGCGCGTGCCAGCAGTTCGCCCAGCGGGCGCAGCATCGGCAGCGGTTCGGGGTCGACGACGGTCACCTCGGTGACGCCGAGGCCGACGGCGGTCGCGGCGACCTCGCAGCCGATGAAACCGGCGCCGACCACGACCACGCGTACGCCGGGCCGGGTCAGTTCGTCCCGCAGCCCCTGGGCGTCGGCGAGCGTGCGTACCGTATGGCGGCCGCTGGCAGGTCCGCAGGGGCCGTCGCAGCGCAGCCGTCGAGGCCGCATGCCGGTGGCCACGACCAGGCCGTCGAAGGCCAGTTCCGTGCCGTCGTCCAGGACGACGACGCGCTCGGCGAGCCGGGTGGCGGTGACGGAGGTGCCGAGCCGCCACTCCACGTCGGCGGCGCTCGCCCGCGGGGTGAAGGCGAGGGACTCGAAGGGCGCCTTGCCGGCGAGTACCTCCTTGGAGAGCGGGGGCCGGTTGTACGGCATGTGGGGCTCGTCCCCGATGACCGTGATCGCTCCGGTCCAGCCGGCTGCGCGCAGCTGCTCGGCCGCGCGCAGGCCGGCCATGGAGGCGCCGACCACGACGACGCGTTCCGTGGTCATGTCAGTCCTCGATCCGGATGGCCTGCAGCGGACAGACGTCCGCGGCTTCCTCGACCTCGTCGCGCAGCGCGTCGTCCGGGTCGGAGACGTAGGCCAGGCGCCCGTTGTCGTCGAGCTGGAAGACGTCGGGGGCCGCGAAGACGCACTGGCCGTGGTCCTGGCATTTGTTCATGTCGACGACGACCTTCATGGCCGGTCCTCCTGGAGGTGAGGGGCATCGGGGCGCAGATGGCGGGGGAGGAGGGCCCGGCCCGCGGCCGGGCCCTCGGCCAAAGGGGTCCGAAGAACCCCCTACTCGTTTGGCTTCAAACAAGATAGGAAGGAGTCGGACCCTGGTCAACACCTATCCGGATGGATAAATTCTTTGGTCCAGGCCCTTGCGGGAAGGTGACAGCGGTCCATACCGTTCGATGCCAAACGACGAGCTCGGGCGCCGCCCCCGTTTCTGGTCCCCAGCCCAGCGCCCCCGCCAGGCCGTCACCGGACCGGCAGGACATCGGGCCGTCGGCCATCACGCCCGTTCACATCCGCCGAGGAGACATCGGTGAGCGCTCAAGACACCCCAGAAGTCCGCCGGCACATGGATCGGCTCGCCGCCGACGGCATCGATGTGGTCCGGGTGACCTACCCCGACCTCATCGGCACCGACCGTGCCCGCGACGTCCTCCTGGACCACCTGCCCTCGGCCTGCGAACACGGACTCGCCTTCTGTCGTGCCGTGTACCACACCAGTCCTCAGGGCGACGTCGTCGCCGTGCCGGGCGGACTGGATGCCGGGCTGCCGGACATCGCCGTACGCCCCGACCTGGACGCGGTCCACGTCCTCCCGTGGGAGCCCGGCGTCGCCTGGTGCCTCGGCGACACCACCGACCCCGCCACCGGCGCACCCAGCCCCGAGTCACCGCGCGACCTGCTGCGCGCTGTCCTGGCCCGGTGCGCGGAGGCCGGACTGCGCCCCGTCGTCGGCCCCGAGCTGGAGTACTTCCTGCTCGACGGGGACCCGGGAACGCCGAGTGGCTGGCGCCGCTACGCGCAGGCCACCACGGGTGTCATCTACACCGCCGGGCTGCGTGCCGATGCCGACAACCATCTGCTGCGCACACTGCGGCAGTTGCGTGACCTCGGAATCGGTGTCGTCACGGGGAACCACGAGTTCGACGCCGGGCAGTTCGAGATCAACCTGACGCACTCCGAGGCCATGGACGCCGCCGACCGCTCCTTCCTCTTCAAGTCGGCCGTCAAGGAACTGGCCCGTAAGGAGGGGAAGCTCGCGACCTTCATGGCCAAGCCCTTCAACGACGCGGGCGGCTCGGGCTTCCATCTGCACTTCTCGGGCGAGGACGCCCAGGGCCGCAATGTCTTCGACGACCCGTCCGGAGCCTTCGGGCTGTCGGACACCGGGCGCCACGCCATCGCCGGCATCCTGGCTCACGCCCCGGCCCTGGCTGCGCTGCTGAACCCGACCGTGAACTCGTACAAACGGTTCGGACCGGGCACCCTCGCTCCCTGGCTGATCGACTGGGGTCTGGACAACCGCAGCGCCATGGTCCGCATCCCGCCCGAGCGCGGTTCCGGCGCCCGTCTGGAGGTGCGGCTCGGCGACGCCAGCGCCAACCCGTATCTGGCGATCGCCGCCCTCTCCGCCGCCGTACTGCTCGGCGTACGGGAAGGCCAGGAGCCGCCGGCCCCGCTGGAGGGCTACGGCTACGACCCGAAGAAGTCCCAGATGCTGCCGATGAGCCTGCCCGCCGCGCTCGACGCGCTGGAGGCCGACGAGGCCCTCATCGAGATCCTCGGCAAGGACTTCACCGACTCCTTCCTCGCCTACAAGCGTGACGAACTCGACCGCTTCAACCGCCATGTCACTGACTGGGAGTTCACCGAGTACTCCTACCACCTCTGATCGATCCGCACCGCCCACAGGAGCACCGCATGCCGAACCCCTTCGACCCCATGCCCCTCGACGAGGTCGACCTCGCCGACAACGACAATTTCCTGGACGGCGTCACCCCATGGCGCATGTTCCACACCCTGCGCCACGAGGACCCCGTGCACTGGCAGCCCGAGGAGGCCCCCAACTCCGGCTTCTGGGCCGTCACCCGGCACGAGGACATCGCCAGGGTCGACCGCGACGCCGAGACCTTCACCTCGACGAAGTTCGTCAACCTCGAGGAAGTCGACGAGGACCAGATCAGGAAGCGCGCCTCGATCCTGGAACTGGACGGCGTCCGCCACCGCGCGATGCGCAGCCTCCTGCAGCGCCAGTTCGGCCAGGGGGTCATCAACCAGTACACCGATTTCCTGCGCGGCCTGACGGCCAAGACCCTTGACACAGCCCTGGCCAAGGGCACCTTCGACTTCGTCGCCGACGTCTCCGCGGACTTCCCCATCAACGTCCTGGCCCGCCTCCTGGACGTACCGCCGGAGGACAACCAGCAGCTCATCGACTGGGGCAACCGGATCATCGGCAACACCGACCCCGACTACGCCGACGTCCTCCTGCACAGCGCGGAGAGCGAGAAGTACCGCGACCTTCCCTTCCGCTCGCCCGCATCCATCGAGGTCTTCGAGTACGGCCGCGAACTTGCCCGCCAGCGCCGCGGCGGCACCGGCACCGATCTGGTCTCCAAACTCGTCAACGAGACCCCGCGCGACGGCGTCCCGCTGTCCGAGCAGGACTTCGACAACTACTTCCTGCTCCTGGTGGTAGCCGGCAACGAGACCACCCGGCACACCATCTCGCACTCCATGCTCGCGCTGATCCAGCACCCCGAGCAACTGGCCAGGCTCCAGGCCGATCCCTCTCTGATCCCGAACGCGGTCGAGGAGTTCCTGCGCTGGGCATCGCCCGTCTACCACTTCCGTCGCACCGCGACCCGCGACGTCGAACTCGGCGGCAAGCAGGTCAAGGAGGGCGACAAGGTCGTCATGTGGTACGCCTCCGGCAACCGCGACGAGAAGGTCTTCGGCAACCCCTACGACTTCGACGTCACCCGCACCGACAACGACCACGTCACCTTTGGCAAGGGCAGCCCCCACCTGTGCCTGGGCAACCTCCTCGCCCGCACCGAGATCCGCATCATGTTCGAGGAGCTCATCCCGCGCCTCGCCGACATCCGCCTGGCGGGTGACGTGCCACGTGTCCGCTCCAACTTCGTCAACGGCATCAAGAAGCTCCCGGTCGAGGTCACCCTCGCCTGACGGTTCACCGGAGTGACGGGCGGGCCGCACGGCCCGCCCGCCACACCGCCGAAACTCCGGGACGACGGCCTCCCGGAGCCGGCCTCCGCGAACGCTTCCCCCGGGACAACTTCAGGCAGCAGACTCACCATCACGGCCTCGTCTTGATCAGTGCACCTTGGCCGGAGCACATGATCAGGCAAAGGCCGCCTCGGCGTCCGGAGAATGCCCGAGGGCCGGTAACGGCCTGGTGCACGATAGAGAGTGGATCAGGCCGTAAGGTAGCGGTCTTCGGGCGGCTCAGCTCCCGGAGTCCCAGAGGCGACTGTCAATGAACCTCCGCCCCATGACTGCTCGTTCCGATACCGCGATACACCACGTGTGGAGGCTCCCCGTTGCCGATGCCGTGCGGGGGCACCGAGCCCTCTGGTGGAGCGTCGGGCCCGCCGGGCAGCTTGCGGTCCTGTTGGTCCACCGGCGCTACCTTGATCGCAACCGTTACCCCAAGGGGTGGATCGGGCAGAGGCCGGACATCCCGTTCACCGGTGAATTGATCACCCTCACAGCGCACGAGGAACGGCGCACCCCTGTGAAGGACATTCGGATTCGGCCCAGCCACCTGGCCCTTCTCCCGGATTCCCGATTCCTTCTGGTCAGCGGCCGTACGTTCCGGAACGAGACCGAGGGCCCCTGGGAACCCAACGCTGTGGTGTTCTCCCCGTCAGGTACACCTGAGGCCGAGTTCTGCGTCGGTGATGACATTCCCGCCCTGACCACCGACGTTCACGGAGGCATCTGGACGGCTTACGGCGACGAGGGCATCTACGGCGGCCACCCCGAGTCAGGAGCGGGCCTGGCGGGCTGGGACACCCAGGGCCAGACCTCCTGGGCTCCCGAGGGCCGGCTGCCCGACCACCCACTGGAAGGCTGCACCGCCGCGACCGAGAACGAACAGGTGTGGCTCGTCTGGTACTCCGGCAGCAGCAGAGGCGGCACCTTCCTGACACGGATCACTCCGTCCACCGGCGACGTCGCCAGCTACCGCAGCCCCGTCCCCGACCCGGACGGATTCGCGGTCCGCGGCAACCGGGCAGTACTCACCCGCCGAGACCACAACAAGCGGTCCGTCGAACTCGTACGTGCCGAGCTCAACGGCACCACCTGGGCAGTAACCAGCCGCCGTCGGCTGCGGATGCCCGGTCGAGTCGTCCTGCGCTGCGGCCAAGGCCGCGACGGTTTCCTCTGGCTCCGCGCAGGCAACACCTGGCTGCGCATAGAAGCATGAACACCCCGACAACATCTCAGCCGGTCTCCACTTCGATGGCAGGTGGTCCAGGTCCGACGTCACAGAACACCGGAGGTTAAGACATGTCGACCTGCTCGGCCAGGATCCGGCCGATCTCGGGAAGTCCTACACCCAGCGCCCGAAGTACGAGAATCTGCTGCAGCCGCAGCAGTTGGCGCTCCTCGTAGTAGCGGTGGCCATTGGCCCCGATCCGGGCAGGCGGCAGCAGGCCGATCTCGTCGTAGTGCCGCAGGGTCCGGGCGTCACGCCCGACATCCGAGCAACCTGCGCGATTGGCCAGTCCATCGCCGCCTCCCTCACAAACACGTCACAGGGCCGGTCTCTCCGGTCCTGTGACGGTAGAAGCTGCCGCAACGACAACTTCAACCCCCGGAACCCAGGCTCACCCGATTCTTGGCATCGCGACCGTAAGGACGACGCCCACGGCGGACCCAAATGGAGGCCGACTGCTGTCGGAACTCAGGTTCTGGCACACACATTCCGTTTGAGCCGTGAGGCGCTGTTGGGTGCCCTGACTCCTGCGCCGGATTCGATCTAGACACTCTCATCCTTGCGCCGCACCCGCGCGGTCAGCCGGCTTCCCAGTCGTCTGCCGAATGTGGTCGGCCGGTTCCACTCCCGGAACGCCTCTGCCGTACGGCTGCTTCCCGTGTACTCGACGGCCTTCTCCACCGCCGTCACCTCGCTGCTGGAGAGCCCTCGCACCACCGGACGCAGCACCTCCTCCAGCAGCGCGGCCCGGGTATCGCTCCATGCCCGGCCCGCGTGCGGGTGGGCGCTCCAGACGGTGAAGCAGTCGGCCACGTACGCCGGGTCGGAGCGCAGCCGGGCCAGGATGTCGCCGTGGCGGGCTGCCCGGCCGTAGGCGGCGATCAGGTCCGCGTCGTCGCTGTGCACAAACGCGTACAGCTCCGCGTCGGGCCGGTCCCGCGCGAGCAGACGGTGGGCAAGAGCTCCGTAGGCGTGCTCCAGCACAGTGGGCTCGACCGGTTCGGCGCGGGAACGCAGAGCCTTTGCACGGTCGGGCCAGCCGGGCGCCGACTCACCGGACCTGACGTCGCGGGCGAAGTCCAGGAGTTGCAGCGCACCGCGGACCCGGGTGCCGATCTCCTGAGGGAAGCAGCGCAGCAGATCGTGGGCGAGTTCCGCCGCCTCCTCGTCGTCGGAGGGGGCGTGGAGTGCCGCGTCGACGAGGTGGGACCACGTACCGGCCGTCCGGTGCGAGTCCGAGCCGGACTCGCCGAGCAGAAGCCTGGCCTCGCCCGCCGTCGGGGTGGCGTCGCCCCAGATCAGCGCGACGGCGGTGCGCAGGACCAGCGGCTCAGCGAACGGCGAGAACCCGGCGGCGCGCAGCACCGTGTGCAGCGCCATGATGCGGTCGGAGCCCTGCTCCTTCGCGCGGGGCGCCTCGGCGCACATCCGCAGATGCGGCAGTGCCTGCGCGCCGGTGAAGGGGAGGGCGACGCGAGTGAGGAGTTCCTCGACGGCGGAAGGGGCGCCCAGGGCGAGTTGATCGAGTTCGCCGAGGAGAGCCGTGCGGACGTCGAACTGTTCGTCCAGGAGGTCGAGCAGTACGGGGACACTGTCCGGCTCCGGAGATGCGAGCAGCGTCCGGGCCATGTGCCGGGCGACAGAGGGGAGGCGGTCGGTGAGGTCCATGTCGAGCAGCCGGGCGATCCGGAGCAGCTGCACCAGGCGCCCGATGGACTCCCCGCTGGTGGACTCCGTTGCCTCCGGGGTGAGTTCGGCGAGCAGCTCCGGGCCGAGTCCGTCAGCCAGCTGCTTCACGGCGGCGGGTTCGGCGAACGCCGAGCGCGGCGGGAGTGCCAGCGCGGCGTCGTTGCGCCGTACCGCCTCCGTCACCAGCAGTGCGGCGAGCGGCGCCGTGGTGGTGGCAGGGGCACGTCCTTCGAGTGCTGCCAGCAGCCGGGCCACGGACGCCGATTCGGAGGCGCTGCGGTCGTCGGCCGGTGCCGTGAGCGCGGTGGTCAGTCGGTGCATCTGCTGTTCGTTCAGCGCGTACGGACGCTCGCCGGCCCAATCGGCTGCTGCGGCACGTCCGTTCCGGCCGAGTGCGATGCCTGCGTGCAGTGCGGTGAAGGCGAGTGGTCCGGCGGCGAAGGGTTCGCCCGGCAGCGCGGCCGCTGCCTGGAAAAGTTCCGGTGCGCGGCTGCGCCAGACCCGGGCGACGGTCTCCGCCCAGGTGTCGGCCACCGGACCCTCCGGAACGCGGCCGGCACACAGATGCACACGAAAGCCCAGGTCGGTCAGCTCGTGTGCGTCGTCCGGCAGTACGCCGATGACCTGGTGCGGGGAGTGCGCCGGGCGGCGGGTGTACGTGGTGAACGTCAGCCGCTGGGCGTGCTCCGGCGGGAGTACGGCTCCGGCCAGCGCGATCCACCGGGCCACGTCCGCGCTCTGCCGCTCCACGAGGACGAGCTGCGCCGACGACGGTTTCTCGCTCACCCGGCGCAGATCGGCGAAGACCGTCGCGAGCCAGGGGCTGCGGGAGACCGCGAAGTCATTGAGCGCCTCCTGCCCGAAGGCGGCGGAGGCGGGCAGGGCGGATATGCGGTCCGGTGTGCCGCTGTCCGGCGTGGTCGAAGCCCAGCTCGGCGACCGCCACGCTGTGATCGGCAGCGCGTCGCCGGGCAGGCGCGTGCCGGCCGGAAGATGCACCGCGTGCGTGTGGAAGTGACCGGCGCCGGAACCCCCGAGCGCCACGGTGCGACTCAGCAGATGGCTGCCGTCGGAGAGCTCGCTGAAGCTGAACGTCTCGGGAAACGAACGGAGTTCGATGTTCGTGGGGTGATAGGGCGCCCCGGCCGGAGGCTCGTAGCCGAGCAGCTTCTCCGCCTCGGTCAGCACTGGAGTGGGGATGCCGCCACCGACCGCGGTGAACCGTGCGCCGACCCCGTCGTCCCCCGCAGAGGCAGAGGTGTAGTGCAACTGCGCGAGGCTCATGCGTCGGCCCTCTTCGTCCTTGCCGCGTACGTCCCCCTGCCTCAGCACGCCTCGCCCTCGTCGGCCGTCCGTCGTGGACCGGCCGTACGGGCGCGGCGACGACCCCGGCGGGGAGCGGTCCGCAATCGCGGGAGCGACGCTATCAAGGTGGGCCGCTCCCGCAGGCACGCTGCCGAAACGTGATCCGGGCAACGGTCACGGGAGCGTTCAGTCCGGCGGTGTCCTCCGTGTCGTTCGGACGGGCACCCTCAACTCCGGTACGTGATCAGCGCTGGACGGCGTACGCGACGAAGCCGGTCCAGGCGGCGGGGGAGAGGGCGAGCTGGGGGCCGTCTTCGATCTTGGAGTCCCGGACGTGGACGGTGTCGGGGCAGGTGGCGACCTCTACGCAGTCGTCTCCGGATCCGCTGCTGTAACTGCTCTTGAACCAGGCCAGGTCTGTGGTACTCATACCGCTCCTCGCGTCCGCTCCAACAGACTCGTGGACTCTTTCAGGGAGAGAGCCTGTGAACGCATCCTGGCATATCGCATCTGGAGCGTGCTGACGACGGCAGGATCGGAGTGGAGGTGACCACTCTCCTGCCCTTCGGAGTAGGCGAACCACTTGTGATCCGGGGTCTCCAACAGTCGGATGGGGCCGTGCAGGCCGGCGTGGTGCTCCTGCATCTGAGGCATGATCTGCAACTCGATATTGCGCCGCCGGGCCAGTCCGACAATGTGGTCGATGAGTTCCCGGGTGACCTCGACTCCGCCTGTGTGCCGTCGGAACAGGTGTTCTTCGAGGATGAAGCTGTAAGCGGTGTTGGGGCGTTCCGTCAGCAGAGCCTGCCGTTCGGCGCGGGCCGTCATCCGAGCCTCGATCTGTTCGTCACCCAACGGCGGAAGCTGGTCCCTGAACAGCGCTCTTGCGTATGCCTCGGTCTGCAGCAGACCGGGAATCAACCGGCATTCGTACGTGTACAGAATGGCTGCGTCCGCCTCAAGCTGCGCCCAATGGCGGAACCACTTTGCCAGCCCCCGCCGCCGCGACAAGTGCTTCGCCGCAGCCCTGATCACGCCGAACGCGTCCAGCACGTCCTCCGCCCGGTCCACGAACGCGGGCGGTGGGAACCGGCGTCCCTGTTCGATCGAGGCGACTGTCGGCACCGAGTACTGCACCCTCGGGGCGAACTCCTCCTGCGTGAGCTGCGCCCGCTTGCGGAAGACCTTGACCACCTCGCCGAACGCCTTCAGGGTGTCCGAGGGCTCCGGCTCCCCGTCCGCGCCCGTGGTGCCGCCTGTGCCACCCGCGCCGTCCGTCATGTCCGGCCACCTCCCGTGCCCGCCCGTACCGGTCCGCAACGCGCCCATGGTCACGGACTGTTACGCGTACTGTCCACACTCCGTACCCGTACGCTGACTCAGCGTACGGGTTTCTGGCCTGGTGGGACCGTCCTCCCGGCCGTCAGGGTGGGCGCATGGAAGCACTCGCGTTCCCGCAAGCGCCGTTCACCGTGCGTGTGTTCGTGCAGCGATTCAGTTCCACGCCCCGAGGTGCCCGGCTCGCCCGGCAGCTTGCTCTGCATCAACTGAACGAGTGGGGCATCCCGTACGGCGGTGACGCGTCCGAGACGGCCGCGCTGATCGTCGCCGAGTTGGCGGCGAACGCGGTGACGCATGGCCGGGTGCCGGGCCGGGACTTCGAGTTGAGGCTCGTGCATGTTCCGGGCGACTGTCGCACGCTCGGTGTTCTGCGGATCGAGGTCACGGACGCCCGGGGTGAGCGGCGCCCGCCGGGGCCGGGGGAGCTGGTGGCGCCGCCGCCCGGTTCCGGCAGCGGACACGGGCTGATCCTGGTGGAGGCGCTGGCCGACCGGTGGGCGGTGGTGGACCGCGTGCCGCCGGGGAAAACGGTCCGTGCCGAGCTGGACCTGCTCTGCTGACCGGCGGGCCTGCTGTCCCCCTGCAGAGCTGTGCGAGCGCGCCGAGCGCGGGAGGGCGTTCCTGGCGGCGGAGTTCGGCCACGCTCACTCCGAGCAGGAGGCCTTGCTTCTGTGCGCCATGATGCTCGCCGCCCGTGCCGTGGCTGACGTGAACAGCGGGTTCTGCTTGTCGTGGGGAACGAAAATGGGGCACTCTGGGCGCATGACCGCTGGGCCTGCCGACTACAGCCAAGGCGTCGACCCCGAACGCGCTCTGAAGTACGCAGTCCAGAACATCCGGGGTGACCGTGCCCAGATCGTCGAAGGGGTCATCGAGCCCGTGCGGCCCACCTGGGATCACGAGGCCACTACCGAGGTGATCCGCGATCAGATCAAGCCGCGCGCCCGTGAGCTGGGGTGTGTCACCGGGTCGGGGAACCTGGACCTGCCCGGGTCGTCGAACTGGTACGTCCCTGACATCACCGTAGTGCCGGCTGTGGAGGCCAAGGGCGCGGGAGCTCTGCTGCCCGATCAGACGCTGCTCGTGGTCGAAGTCACCAGCGACTCCAACGCCGAAACGGATCGCGTCGTGAAGCGGCGGCGGTACGCCGAGTACGGGGCGCCGCTGTATCTGCTGGTCGACCGGGTGGAACGAAGCGTGACTCTGTTCGCCGAGCCCGGACGTCTGGGGTACACGCGGGTGGACGGCCCGCACCCGTTCGGGGCCGTGCTGCATCTGCCCGGACCGTTCGACCTGGACCTGGACACTGGCGAGTTGTGAGCGCGTCGGCGTAGGGTCGACTGCGCGCCGCCCGTGCCCGCAGGCAACCGAGGAGAGTGCACACCCGGTGACCGAACACTCCCACGCAGCCCCGCCGCCCACCTCGGAAGTCCAGCTCTCCGCGGGACCGGTGGCGTACCAGGACACCGGCGGGGACGGCCCCGTCGTCGTCCTGCTGCATGGTGTCGCCATGGACGGTTCACTGTGGCGGCACGTGGTCGCCGATCTGCGCCCCGACTACCGGTGTGTGGTTCCGACCCTGCCGCTCGGCGGTCACCGCAGACCCATGAAGCCGGACGCCGATCTGTCGGTCCTCGGGGTTGCCCGGCTGGTCGCGGAGTTCCTCGATGCGCTCGACCTCACCGATGTCACCCTCGTCATGAACGACTGGGGCGGGGCTCAGGCTCTCGTCGCCGACGGCCGTGATCAGCGGATCGGGAAGCTCGTCATCACCTCCTGCGAGGCGTTCGACAACTTCCCGCCCGGTCTGCCCGGCTCCAATCTCTACGCCTCTGCCAAGATGCCCGGCGGGCTGAACGTAGCCTTCAACCTGCTGAAGCTGAAGCCGATGCGGCGGCTGCCGATGACCTGGGGCCGGATGAGCAAGCGGCCGGTGCCGCACGAGGTGATGGACGCGTGGTTCCGGCCGCTGTGGACCAATCCGGAGATCCGTCGCGACCTGCGGAAGTACGTTCTCGGGGTGCCGCCGAAGGCCGAACTCCTCCGATGGGCCGAGAAGTTGCGCGAGTTCGACCGGCCGGCGCTGGTTGCCTGGTCGGCCGAGGACAAGGTCATGCCGCTGGCGCACGGTCGCAGGCTCGCCGAACTCCTGCCCAAGGGGGAGCTGGTGGAGATTGCCGACAGTTACACGCTGATTCCTGAGGATCAGCCGCAGCGACTCAGCAAACACATCAGGACGTTCCTGCAGAGGTCTTGAGCGCGGGTCCTGGCGACACGACCCCGATCGCCACTGTGGTCGTGTGGGCGGGAAGCCTGGGCGGCTTCTTGTCGTGGAGTCGGCGGCGGACGAAGCCGCTGGGCACCTTGACCGCGTCGGGAAGCCCGGAGGTGAGGGCGTGGATGAGATGGCCCGTGCTCACGCCACGCGCGAGCCATTCGGCGGCCGAGGATCCGGGCTCCGCCCAGGCGGTCATGGCTGAGTAGTGCTGCGAGCAGCGTGGCGGCGAGTGGTTGCAAGAGGACTGCGACGACGGAGGACGCCGGTGTCGCGGCCGACGTCCGGTGGTGACTGTCAAGGCCGTGCCAATTCGGGTCGGTCCGTGTTCTGCATGGGCATGCCGTTGTGGAAAACTGCCTGGGTTGTCAGTGATGGGGGGCACCGGTGAGTAAGCGGCATGTGGGGAAAATGCTGCGGCAGATGGCGAGCGGGGAGCCCGTTCAGGTCACCAGCGCCATGGCGTCCATGAAGAAGCTCGCCCAACTCGCCTTCTTTGCCCAGCAGTTCGGGTACGAGTACGCGGATGTACGGCAGGGCGGTGGGCCGCAGGGCAACGGGTTCGTGATGCTGATCGTGCCCGACCCCAGCCCGCAGGCCCGCGCGCGGGCCGCGCGAAACCGGGCGCAGTACCCGAATGCCGGTGACGGGGTCGCGCTGCCGCCCCTCGAGTCCGACGCGGTCGAGCTTCTCAAGGCGCGCATCAAGTTCGACCTCGCTGCCAGGTACACCGAGAAGCAGCTGATGGCACTCGCAGGTGTCGGCTTCACCCCGTTGGCCGTGGGCCTCGGCTTCGAGCTCGGCGCGGACACCACCGCCGTTGTCATCGCCGGCATCATCTGGGCCGCGCTGATGGCCCTCGTGCCCGTTGGGCTCGTCGTCAACCGGCGCTACAGAGCAAAGTACGCCGCCCTGTTGCAGGCCGCCGGGTTCACGCCGGTGCCCGACCAGAGCGGGCGGCTGCGGTATGTGCCGCCGGGCGGGCAGCTTCCCGGGCACGGTAATCCATTCGCCGGAGGGGTATAGGCGCCTCCACCCACCCGTCCGGGGCCGCCGTCCAGGTCCTCACCGATCTCTTCGGGCGGCTGCTGTGGGCCTCACCCGCGCTGCCCGGCTCCACCCACGCCCTGACCGCCGCCCGCACCCACGGCATCGTCGACGCGCTCACCGGGGCTGGCCTCAAGTGCTGGGCCGACAAGGCGTATGTGGTACGCGGCCACCGGATGGACGAAGCCGTACCCGGGGGACGACCGGATCCTCGCGCCCCATGAGGTGCCGGGCCGGGACACCCCGACGCAGGGATCGGTGACTGATCGCACGCGCGGTCCCAGGGGGCCGGTAGCCCGTGCCGAAGGGCGGCCGGCCCCTTCCGCAGGGGCGGGCATGAAGCGGAGCTGCGGCTGCGCTTAAGAAAACCTCGATGGACCTGGGGCGCGGGGTACGGCAGATTTCTCCGTGACGGCGGAGGATGGTGCGCGGCAGCCGGTCACCGTGCGTGCTGCCCCCCCATGTCGTCCCTCTCATCTTCCCCGGGCCGCAGGCTGCCTTCGAGGCTGCCCCGGCCCGGGGCGTTCACCTCGCACCATGTACAGGGAGCTCCAGCCGTGAAGGCACTCGTGAAGCAGAAGGCCGAGCCCGGACTCTGGCTGATGGACGTTCCCGAGCCGGAGATCGGCCCCTCCGACGTTCTGATCAAGGTCCTCCGCACCGGCATCTGCGGAACCGACCTGCACATCCGCAACTACGACGGCTGGGCGCAGCAGGCCGTGAAGACGCCGCTCGTCCTCGGCCACGAGTTCGTCGGCGAGGTCGCCGCGATCGGCGCCGACGTGGTCGACATCACCGTCGGCGACCTGGTCAGCGGCGAGGGCCACCTGGTCTGCGGGAAGTGCCGCAACTGTCTGGCCGGACGCCGCCACCTCTGCCGCTCCACCGTCGGGCTCGGCGTCGGCCGGGACGGGGCGTTCGCCGAGTACGTCGCGCTGCCCGCCTCCAACGTGTGGGTGCACCGGGTCCCCGTCGACCTCGACATCGCCGCGATCTTCGACCCGTTCGGCAACGCCGTGCACACCGCGCTGTCCTTCCCGCTGGTCGGCGAGGACGTCCTGATCACCGGCGCCGGCCCGATCGGCATCATGGCCGCGGCCGTCGCCAAGCACGCGGGCGCCCGCAACGTCGTCATCACCGACGTCAGCGAGGCCCGGCTCGACCTCGCCCGGAAGGTCGGCGTCAGCCTCGCCCTCAACGTCGCCGAGGAGACCATCGCCGACGGCCAGCGCCACCTCGGCCTGCGCGAGGGCTTCGACATCGGCCTGGAGATGTCCGGCCGCCCCGAGGCCATGCGCGACATGATCGCGAACATGACGCACGGCGGACGGATCGCCATGCTCGGACTGCCGTCCGAGGAGTTCGCCGTCGACTGGTCCCGCGTCGTCACCTCGATGATCACGATCAAGGGCATCTACGGCCGCGAGATGTACGAGACCTGGTACGCCATGTCCGTCCTGCTGGAGGGCGGCCTCGACCTCGCGCCCGTGATCACCGGACGGTACGGCTACCGCGACTTCGAGGCGGCCTTCGACGACGCGGCGAGCGGACGCGGCGGCAAGGTCATCCTCGACTGGACCGTCTGACCGACCTCGTACCGGCCCGTACACACCAGGAGACACCCTTCATGTTCGACTCCGTACGCGACGACATGCGCACGACCCTCGACGAGATCAAGGCCGCCGGGCTCCACAAGCCCGAGCGTGTGATCGGCACCCCGCAGTCCGCGTCCGTCGCCGTCACCGCCGGTGGCCGCCCCGGTGAGGTGCTCAACTTCTGCGCCAACAACTACCTGGGCCTCGCCGACCACCCCGAGGTGATCAGCGCCGCCCACGAGGCGCTGGACCGCTGGGGCTACGGGATGGCCTCGGTCCGCTTCATCTGCGGCACGCAGGAGGTCCACAAGGAGCTGGAGCAGCGGCTCTCGTCGTTCCTCGGCCAGGAGGACACGATCCTCTACTCCTCCTGCTTCGACGCCAACGGCGGCGTCTTCGAGACCGTCCTCGGCCCGGAGGACGCGGTCATCTCCGACGCCCTCAACCACGCCTCCATCATCGACGGCATCCGCCTCTCCAAGGCCAAGCGGTTCCGCTACGCCAACCGCGACATGGACGACCTGGAGCAGCAGCTCAAGGAGGCGTCCGGGGCGCGGCGCCGGCTCATCGTCACCGACGGCGTGTTCTCCATGGACGGGTACGTCGCCCCGCTCCGCGAGATCTGCGACCTGGCCGACCGGTACGACGCCATGGTCATGGTCGACGACTCGCACGCCGTCGGCTTCGTGGGCCCCGGCGGCCGCGGCACGCCCGAACTGCACGACGTCATGGACCGCGTCGACATCATCACCGGCACGCTCGGCAAGGCGCTCGGCGGTGCCTCCGGCGGCTACGTCGCGGCCCGCGCCGAGATCGTCGCACTGCTGCGCCAGCGGTCCCGTCCGTACCTCTTCTCCAACTCCCTCGCCCCGGTCATCGCGGCGGCCTCGCTCAAGGTCATCGACCTGCTGGAGTCCGCCGGTGACCTGCGCGAGCGGCTGGGAGCCAACACCGCGCTCTTCCGCAACCGGATGACCGAGGAAGGCTTCGACATCCTGCCCGGCGACCACGCCATCGCCCCCGTGATGATCGGGGACGCGGCGAAGGCAGGCCGGATGGCGGAGCTGCTCCTGGAGCGTGGCGTGTATGTGATCGGGTTCTCCTACCCGGTCGTCCCGCAGGGCGCGGCGCGCATCCGCGTCCAGCTCTCGGCCGCGCACTCCACGGACGACGTGAACCGTGCGGTGGACGCGTTCGTCGAGGCGCGGGCCGCGCTCGGCGAGTAGTCCTACGATCGGGGCGGTCCCAGGTCCCTTACACCCCTCGGGGCCTGGGACAATGGATCACATGATCGATGCACGGCGGCTGCGTATTCTCCGTGCGGTGGCCGACCACCGCACCGTGACTGCGGCAGCCGCCGCGCTCTATCTGACGCCGTCCGCCGTCTCCCAGCAGCTCGCCGCCCTGGAACAGGAGACCGGCCACCGGCTGGTCGACCGCAGCGCCCGGGGCGCACGGCTCACACCGGCCGGCGAGATCCTGCTGACCCACACCAATGCGGTGCTGGCCCAGCTGGAGCGGGCCGAGGCGGAGCTCGCCGCGTACGGGGCGGGAGACGCCGGTACGGTCACGGTCGCCGCGTTCGCCACCGGCATCGGGCTCGTGCTCGCCCCCGCCATCGCCGAACTGACGCTGACCGCGCCCGGCATCCGGGTCCGGGTCCAGGACGCGGAGGGCGACGCGAGCGTGCCGATGGTGCTCGACCGGCAGGTCGATGTGGCGGTCGCCGTCGAATACCGGGGCGCGCCCGGCGAGGACGACCGGCGGCTGACCCGGGTGCCGCTGTACTCGGAGCCGTTCGACGCCGTGCTGCCGGTGGGGCACCGGCTGGCCGGCCAGGACCAGGTGGCCATCGCGGACCTGGAGAAGGACCCGTGGATCGGCCCGTACCCGGGCAACCCGTGCCACGACGTGGTCGTGCTCTCCTGCGAATTCGCCGGTTTCCAGCCGAGACTGGAGCACTCCTCGGACGACTTCCGCGCGGTGGTGGCACTCGCCGGAGCGGGGGCCGGGGTGGCACTGGTGCCGAGGTCGGCGCTGCGGGGGATGGAACTCGCGGGGGTGGTGGTACGCCCGGTGGAGGGCAGCGCACCGACCCGGCGGGTGTTCGCCGCGGTACGGCAGGGGGCGGAGGGCCATCCCCTGATCCGTCCGGTGCTCGACGCGTTGCGGGGGGCGGCGGGGCGGGTGCTGTACACATCCTTCAGCCCGTCCGGCGTTTGAGGAGACAGTGGCCCCGGGCCGCCCACCGCACCCTCACCGCCTCCTGACGCGGCCGCCGGACGCCCCGGGGATCACCACGCCCGCCATCGCGGCCACCAGCACCGCCACCGCCAGCACCCCGTACCGCACCGGCTCCAGGTACGGCACCGTCCCCGCCGCCGACACCGCGAACGCCGTCAGAGGGATCGCCGCCACCGCCGTGCCGATCGTCAGGCCCGCCACGGCCACCAGCCCCGTCTCCAGGAACAGCATCCGCGTCACCTGCCTGCGCCCCGCACCCACCAGCCGCAGCAGGCGGAACTCCCGGCGGCGGCCCACCGTGATCAGGGCCAGCGTGCTCACCACCGCCAGCAGCGCGAACCCGCCGATCACCCCGACCCCGATGACGATCAGCGCGTCGTCCTCCTCAGACGACGACGGCGCGATCCGTACGTCGTCCGCCGTCGCGGCCCGGACCTGCGCACCGGCGTACGGGGCGACCGCGCGGCGCACCGACACCGCAGCCGACCCGGCCTCTGAGCGGACCAGGATCCGGGCATCGCGCGCCGCCGACACATGGCCGGTCAGCGCCTCGCGTGGCAGCATGAACTCACCGAGCCCCAGGGCCCGTTCGTACACCGCCACCACCCGCAGCCGCGTCTGCGTACCGTCACCGAGCCGCAGCCGCACGCGGTCGCCGACGCCGACGCCGAGCTCGTCCGCCCGGTCCCTGCCGACCGCGACCGTGGAGCGCCCCGTCAGGGCGCCCAGGTCACCCGATGCGACGCCCGGATCGACCGTGCCGGACAGCTCGTCCGCCGTCACACCCAGCACCGGGTAGCGGTCCAGCTTCGGATCGCCCATCTCGTGGTGCGCGAGCATGACCGACGACCGCAGCACACCTGTCGCAGCCGCCACACCCGGCGCCCCGCGCACCACGGCAGCCGCGTCCCCGGGCAGCCCCGCCGGAGCCGTCACCACCAGGTCCGCCCGCAGCGCGGCCGCCGACTGCCGGTCGGCGGCCCGTTCCAGCGTCGCCCCCGC
Organism: Streptomyces sp. NPDC051286; assembly: GCF_044455345.1. Classification (NCBI taxonomy): domain Bacteria; kingdom Bacillati; phylum Actinomycetota; class Actinomycetes; order Kitasatosporales; family Streptomycetaceae; genus Streptomyces; species Streptomyces sp. NPDC051286. Next base: position 72,305 of record NZ_JBITER010000005.1, read on the forward strand.
CGTCAGCTGGACGCAGACGAACGCGACCACCAGCACGATCGGCGTGATCGCCGCGCCCAGCCGCCGGTTGTGCGCGGCGGCCGACTTCGCCGCCAGGAACCCGGAGACACCGCCCGCACGTCGCAGCGGCGCACCCAGCACCCGCGTCGCCGCCCGTGCGATCCACGGCCCGAGCAGCGCCACCGCGATGACCAGCGACGTCGCCGCACCCGACGCGGCCACCGCGGCCGCCTGACCGCCCTGCGCCATGGCCGCGACCGCCGAGCCGACCCCGGACACGGCCAGCAGCCCGCCCGCACCGGTCCGCAGCCGGCCCGGCTCACCCGGCTCGGGGGCGCGCGCCGCACTCAGCGCGGCGGCGGGCCGCATCCCGGTGATCGACCGGGCGGCGAGCAGCGAGACCGGACGCGCGGCCCCGGCGACCACCACCGCGGCGGCCACGTCTGCCGCGAGCGGCAGCCACAGCGGCGCGGGCAGCGGCAGCGGATCCGTCGTCAGCAGCGACCGCATCAGCAGCCCCAGCGGTACGGCCCCGGCCCCGCCGAGCACCACCGCCGCACCGGCCACCCGGCTCACCTCCCGGCCGACCGCCGACCTGAGCTGCCGCGGCGTCGCGCCGACCGCCCGCAGCAGCGCCAGCTCACCGGAGCGCTGGTGGACCGCCTGGGAGACGGTCGTGGCAAGAACGAGCAACGCCACCATGAGGACCGTGCCCGCGATCGAGGCGAGCAGCGCCAGCAGATCACCGCGGCCGCCCAGCGCGTCCAGGTGCTCGGTCTCTCCGCGTGCGGAGCCGGTGAGGACCCGGATGCCGCGCCCGGTGTCCGTACGGTCGGGCAACGCGTCGCCCAACGAGTCCCGCAGCGCGTCCGAGGAGACGCCGTCCCGCGCGACGATCCCGACCGCGTCGACCGTGCCGGGGTGCCCGGCCAGCGCGGTCAGCCGCGCTTCGGTGAAGAAGACGGCGGGGGTGCCGCCGCCCCGGCTGCCCGCGTCCGCGACACCGCTGACGGTGTACGGGCGCGCGGCGCCTTCCACCTGGAGTTTCACGGTCGAGCCGACCTCGGCCCCGGCGGCTGCCAGCGCCCGGTCGACGACCACCTCGTCCGCACTCCGCGGCGCCCGGCCGGAAGTCAGCTCGTACCCGGTGAGCACCGCCGACGGCCAGGAACGGCCGACCGCACCGGCGCCACCACCCAGCGTCAGCGGCACCGAGTCGTCCGCGACCGCTTTCGCCACCCCGTCGGCCGCCGCGGCCTTCGCCACCACGGCCCGGTCCAGCCGGGCCCGTTCCGACAGATACGCCGTCACCGTCATCGGCTCACTGCCCCACGGCTTCGCCGTGTACGACACCTTCTGGTCGGCCGCCACCACCGCGTCCGCGCCCGCGTACCGCGCAACCGGCGGCCGCGCCAGCAGCAGCGAGCCGAGCACCAGCGCGAACGCACCGATCAGCGCCGCCGTGGCCGCCGTCGTCGCGAACACCGCGGCCCAGGCCCGCCGGTGCGCCGTCAGCGAGCGCCTGGCCAGAAACGCCGACGCGCGCCGCCCCCCGGACCGCGCCCGCACGGCCTCCGCCCTCCGGATCCTCGTGCTCATCGCAGCCGCCCGCCGTCCATCGTCAGTACGGTGTCCGCCCAGCTCGCCGCCACCGGATCATGGGTGACCATGACGACCGTACGGCCGTCGATCCGGACCGCGTCCCGCAGCAGCCCGAGGACCAGCGCCGCCGACTCCGGGTCCAGGGACGCCGTCGGCTCGTCCGCGAAGATCACCGCGGGTTCGGTCACCAGCGCGCGGGCCACCGCGACCCGCTGCTGCTGGCCGCCCGAGAGCGTGGTCGGACTTTCCGCCCCGCGCCCGGTAAGACCCACGCGGGCCAGCAGATCCCGCCCCCGGGCCAGCACCCCGGCATCGCCCGGATCCGCTCCGGCGAGCACCAGCGGCAGAACGACGTTCTCCTCGATGGACAGCGACGGCACCAGGTTCAGTGCGTGCGACTGGAAGACGAAGCCCACCCGGTCCCGGCGGAGCCGGGTCAGTGCCGCCTCGCTCAGCGACCCCAGGTCGGTGCCACCGATCCGTACCGTTCCCGAGGTGGGACGGTCCAGCCCCGCCGCGCACTGCAGGAACGTGCTCTTGCCGGACCCGGAAGGGCCGACCACCGCGGTGAAGCTCCCGGCCGGGACCGCGCAGCTCACCGCGTCGAGCGCCACCACCTCCCGGGCGAGGCCGCGCCGCCCGTAGCGCCGGCTCACCGACTCCAGGCTCAGCGCAGTCGCCCGCACTGCCGTGACCGTGTCCACCGTTGGTTACCTCCGCTGTTGCTGACGTACCGCCTGACCTGCATAAACGTTAGGAGCGAGCGGGGATGCGGAGGAGAGTGCGCGCTCCCGGAACGGGGGTACAGCCAGCTCCACCACGAGCCGGGGACGGGCCCCACTCCGCAGCCGGGCGGGCCCCCCGTAACGTGATCTGACATGAGCACCGATCCCGCCCCGCTGACGGTCGCCATCCGGCGTTCGTGGGATGCCTCGCGCTATCTGTTCATCGGCGTCCCGGTGGCACTGCTCGCCTATCTGTGCGTGTTCCTGGTGGCCGCCGTCCTGTTGTTCGCCGCCGTGATCATCGGACTGCCCGCCCTGCCGGAGGCCGCCAAACTGCTGCGGCGCTTCGCGGATTTCGAGCGCCGCCGGTCCGCCGCGCAACTAGGGGTGCCGTTCAGCCCGGCGCAGTATCTTCCGCTGGACGGCGGGGAACTGTCCGAGCGGGTCCGCCGAGTCCTCACCGACCCCGCGACCTGGCGCGACGCGCTCTGGCTGCCGGCCCAGGCGCTCATCGGCAACGTACTTGCCTATCTCGCCATGATCCTGTGGCCGGTCGGTCTTTTCGTGGACGGGGCCGCACTGACCGTCGTCCACGCCCTGGACCGGCGCACTGCCGACGAGTACGGCACACCGCTTCCCGAGCGGCAGGGCTGGGTACTGCGCTGGCACCCCGTGCTCGCGGACCTCGCGGCGAGCTGGTCCCGTTCGCTGCTGACCTCGTCGCACTCCGCCGAACTCGGCGACCGGATCGCGCAGCTGACGGAGAGCCGGGCCGGGGCCATCGAGGCGCACGGCGCCGAACTGCGCCGCATCGAAAGGGATCTGCACGACGGAGCCCAGGCCAGGATCGTCGCCCTGTCGATGCGCATCGGGCTCGCCAAGCAGCTCCTCGACCGCGACCCCGCCGCCGCCCGGCTCCGCCTCGACGAGGCCCAGGACGGCGCTGAGGCGGCCCTCGCGGAGCTGCGGCACGTGGTCCGCGGCATCCATCCGCCCGTGCTGACGGACCGTGGACTGGCGGGCGCGGTACGGGCGCTGGCCGCCGATGTCGCCGTACCCGTCACGGCGGACCTCGACGGTGTCGAGGACGGGCGGCGGCTCCCGGCCGCCATCGAGGCGGCCGCGTACTTCGTGGTCGCCGAGGCGCTCACCAACATCAGCAAGCACAGTGGCGCGACAGCCGCCACGGTCCGGATCGGCCGGGGCCCCGACACCTTGCGTGTGGTCATCGGGGACGATGGACACGGCGGCGCGGACGAACGCGCCGGCAGCGGCCTGGTGGGGATCAGGCGGCGGGTCGCCGCACTGGACGGCACCACCCGCATCAGCAGCCCCACCGGAGGGCCGACGGACATCGAAGTGGAGCTGCCGTGCGGATCGTGATCGCCGAGGACAACGCCCTGCTGCGGGAGGGCCTGATCCTGCTGCTCACCAGTTCGGGCCATGAGGTGGTGGCCGACGCGGCCACCGGGCCCGAGATCCTTCCCGCCCTGCTGAAGCACCGGCCGGACGCCGCCGTCCTCGACGTACGGCTGCCGCCGACGTTCCGGGACGAGGGCCTGCGCGCCGCCGTCGCGGCCCGCGCGCAACTGCCCGAGCTGCCGATCCTCGTCCTGTCCCAGTACGTCGAGGAGACCTACGCCGCCGAGCTGCTCGCCCAGGGCGCCCAGGGCATCGGCTACCTCCTCAAGGACCGGGTGGGCCGGGTCGACCAGTTCCTGGAGGCCCTCGACCGGGTGGCGGCGGGCGGCACGGCCCTCGACCCGGAGGTCGTGACCCAGTTGCTGACCCGCAGGTCGTCCGCCGAACCGCTGCAGAGTCTCACCCCGCGCGAACGCGAGGTGCTGGAACTGATGGCCCAGGGCAAGGCGAACGGCACCATCGCCGCCGAACTCGTCGTCACGGAGAGGGCGGTGAGCAAGCACATCGGCTCGATCTTCGCCAAGCTCGGTCTGGAACCGGACGACGGCACGGTGCACCGGCGGGTCCTCGCCGTACTCGCGTACCTGGAGGGCCGGGCGAACCGCTGAACACCCGGCCCGGCCGCGTTGTTAACGATGCCCTTGTGGGCGTGCACGTCTGGGTCAAGTAGCTGACCGTGACGTACTAAGCGCCTTCCCTCTCCCCCAGGGGTGCGCCCGCGTAGCGCGTGCGCACTCGGGGGAGGGTCCTTTTTCTGCTCCGAGAGACCCTCATGCCTCTGCACTACCAGTCCTGCACCTTCCGTTACGGCCGCAGGTCACGTCCGGTCCTTGACCGGCTGGACCTGGCGTTCTCACCCGGCCACACCGTCCTTCTCGGCCCCAATGGCGCGGGCAAGAGCACTCTGCTCTCCCTCGGTGCCAGCGCCTCGATTTCGCATTCGGGACGCATCCAGTACGGGGAACTTGATCCGGCCAATCGCAAACACACGCGGGCCTACCGAAGCAAGGTTTCCTGGCTGCCGCAACATCCCGGGTTCCTCCCTGGGCTGACGTGCAGAGAGCATGTGGCCTATGTGGGCTGGCTCAAGGGCATGCGGGAGCGTGACGCCTGGCACGCCGCGACGGAGGCGATCGAACGCGTCGGCCTCACCGAAAAGATCAACAGCAAAATCAAGACACTGTCCGGTGGCCAGCAGCAGCGGATCGCTATTGCACAGGCGCTGGTCCATGATGCCGAACTGCTGCTTCTTGACGAGCCAACCGTCGGGCTCGACCCGCATCAGCGGCGTCGGTTTCTCGACTTGCTGATTTCGCTGCGTGGCAAGGTTCATGTGATCGTCTCCACTCACGACATCGGCGACCTCGACGAGGCGTTCGACGAGGTTGTGGTCCTTGAATCGGGGAAGCCGAGGTTCAGGGGTACGGTCAAGGAATTCGCCGGTCACGCCACCCCGGACTGCGCGTCGGGCCGACGCCTGGAGAGCGCCTACGCGTCGCTCCTGGAGGCGGCCGAATGATTACCTGGGCAAATCTCCGTGCCTCGGCCGCACCGTGGCTGTTGCTTCCCATCTTGCTGTACGCAGGTCTGTACATCGACGACGCCACTTTCACCGCACCATCGAGGTACGGGGTTGAGTCTGGTGAACTGGCCGCCCACGCCATCGCGGTCATCGCTCCGGCAGTGGCCGCAGCTGCCGCGTGGGAGGCGGGCCGCCACCGCCTGCTGGGTGCTTTGAGCGCTACCGGCCAACGCAGCGCACTACGGCAGCTCTTGCGGGCTGTTACCCCGGTCCTGATTCTGCTGTTCGTCCTCGTCACCGGGGCGCTCGTCATGGCCTACCAGGCGGTGGGCGTGTTGCCCGAGGGGGCCGGGTGGCTCGCTGCAGCGCACCTGATCGTGCTTTCCCTCGGTTGGCTGGTCATCGGCTGGTCCCTCGGACTCATCATGCCCAGGAGTATCGCGGCACCCGCTTCCGGAATCGGCTGCTGGGCGTGGCTGTCCATGCCGCATGCGATGTCCAACGCCTGGGTGCGTCACCTGGGCGGCTTCATCGACGGACAGTCGACCGTCACCGATGTGCTCACCCCGGCTGTTTATTTGGTGCCGTGGGGTGTTGTTACTGGCCTGGCCCTCGCGTTCTGGGTTCTGGCCCGGATGCGCCGACGCGCCTGGGCGGTGGCTGTCGCCTTCGCCGTGGTGGCAGTCACCTTCACTGCCGGCCGCGCTTTGGTGATCGACTGGGGATATCAGAACCCCACAAGCCCCCGGAGCGTCGCCATGGCCTGTACCGGTCAAGCGCCGAGGGTGTGTGTACCGCCGGAGTACGAGCCTTACGCCCAACAACTGCGGCGAGACGCCCTGGCTCCGGTCAAACGGCTGAAGGATGCTGAAATAGCTGTGCCGGAAGAGTTGCGCGTCACCTCCGCGAAGGTTCCGCTCAAGCCTGGCACGTGGCCGTTGAACTGGTCGCTGCCTCCGCGCGGCGGTGGCCAAGATGCCGCCCAGTTCGCCGCAGACCTGGCGGAATCGGCAGTAACCGGGACAGCCGCGTTCGCCGGTGTGGACGACTGCCGGCAGCCGGGATCTCCCGCCGCTGCCTGGGCTGCCCTGGTGGTCGGATTGGATGAAAAGGGTGTACAGGCAGCGCTGCCCGCTACGGAATGGGCGGCACTCCAAAAGATCCGCCGGCTTCCCGCCGAAGAGCAGGCCGACTGGTTCACCAAGACAGTCGCCAGCCAAAACCACTGCAATAAGGCCCTCTCATGAACCGCTATGCGATCACTGTGCGCCAGTGGTGGGCTGCTCCTGCGGCGCTCGCTCTGCTCGTCGTGGTGTGCTGGACGGTGGGGGCGAGCGAGGTCCCTGTCCCGAGCCTGGCCAGCGGCATGGGAAGTGTCCAACTCGCCTACTTCACCCCTGTCCTGATCGTCATCGCCGTCATGTACTGCCTGGAACGGCAACTACATGAAGCTGAGACCACAGCGGTGCTACCCGTCCGCCGGTTCGATCAGGGCGCCATCATTCTCACTGCGGCCCTCGCGCACGCGGCCGGACTGGTGGTGGGGATGGGCATAGCCCGCAATGTCACTCTCGTTCTCGCCCTCGCGCTTTTCACCCGCCGCCTCGCCAACGAAGCCACGGCAGCGGCAGCCGGGCTGATGTTCCTTCTCATCAACCTCATCCTCGGCCGCGCCTACAACCCTGATGGCTACACAACCCACACCTGGTGGGCCGTTGCCCTCTACCCTTCCGGCAGCATGACTGCGTGGCTGGTTGCGGTTGCCCTGTTCGCACTCGCACTCCTGCTGGCATTCTCACGGACTTCGGTTTCTCGCTGATGTCTCAACCATGTGGAATGCGCGGAAGGTGGCCACTGGCAACGCTCCCGCGAGGCGGGAAGCCCGCGGTTCACGCGGGCTGGAGCAGGTCCCAGCGGTTGCCGTACAGGTCCTCGAAGACCGCGACCGAGCCGTACGGTTCGTGGCGCGGCTCCTCCAGGAAGCGCACTCCGGCCGCCAGCATCCGTGCGTGGTCGGCCGCGAAGTCCTCGGTGTGCAGGAAGAAGCCGACCCGGCCGCCGGTCTGCGCGCCGACGGAGGCCCTCTGGCCCTCGTCCTTGGCGCGGGCCAGCAGCAGCCCCGTACCCGCTGCGGCGCCGCGCGGGCGGACGACGACCCAGCGGGATCCGTCCCCGCGGTCGGTGTCCTCGACGAGTTCGAAGCCGAGCGCGTTCGTGTAGAAGGAGAGGGCCTCGTCGTAGTCGCGGACGACCAGAGTGACCAGGGCGATGTGGGACATGGCGGTTCCTCGCGGGTGCGGAGCTGGGTCATACGGGAGCGTTATACGTAACACTATCGAGTGCGCCTCCCCTGCCGGGACAATGCCCGCATGCACCTGAGTGACCTCGGCGAACTGTCGGCCCGCGCCCGCCGGCTCGCCGCCCCCGGCCACCGCCGCATACTCGGCATCGCGGGGCCGCCCGGAGCCGGGAAGTCCACCCTCGCCGCCCAGCTCGTCGACGCGCTGGCCGGGCTCGCCGTCCTCGTCCCGATGGACGGCTTCCACCTGGCCCGGGCCGAGCTGGACCGGCTGGGCCGGGCCGGCCGCAAGGGCGCCCCCGACACGTTCGACGCCGCCGGGTACGCCGCCCTGCTGCGACGCCTGCGCACGCCCGGGGAGGAGGGGCCCGTCTACGCTCCGGCCTTCGACCGCACCCTGGAGGAGCCGATCGCCGGGGCCGTTCCCGTACCCCCGCACATCCCGCTCGTCATCACCGAGGGCAATTACCTGCTCCACGACGACGGCCCCTGGGCGCCGGTGCGCGGGCTGCTCGACGAGGTCTGGTTCCTGGACCTCGACCCGGAGGTACGGGTCCGCAGGCTCGTCGACCGTCATGTGCGGTTCGGCAAGCCCCGGCCGTACGCTGAGCGCTGGGTGGCCGGGTCCGACGAAACCAATGCCCGGCTCGTCGACCGTGGCCGGGACCGCGCCGACCTCGTCATACGGCTGCGCCCGACATCCTGACCCCCCACTCGCGCCGCCTGTCGCCGCCGGGCAGGATGTCGTGTGCCGTGTCGCATCGCCAGGAGGTCCCGCATGTCCAGCCCCGACCAGCCCGTGCCGTTCACCGCCGATGACTACCGGGCGAGGATGGAGCGGGCCGCCGAGTCCGCCGCCGAGGCGGGGCTCGCGGGTGTACTCGTCGCGCCGGGCCCGGACCTCGTCCACCTGACCGGCTACCACCCCGTGAACACCGAACGCCTCACCCTCCTCGTACTCAGGGCGGGCCAGGACCCGGTCCTCGTCGTCCCCACTCTGGAGGCACCGGACGCCGAGCGGGCCGTCGGCTCCCCGGCTCTGACCCTGCGCGACTGGACCGACGGCAAGGACCCGTACGCCGTGACCGCCCCGCTGCTCGACGCGGCCGGCCGGTTCGGAGTCAGCGACAACGCCTGGGCGATGCACCTGCTCGGTCTGCAGAATTTCCTCCCCGGCACCTCGTACGTCTCCCTCACCGAGGCCCTGCCGATGCTGCGGGCGGTCAAGGACGCGGCCGAACTGGAGCGTCTCGCGGCAGCGGGGGCCGCAGCCGACGCCACGTACGAGGAGATCCTGAAGGTCCGCTTCTCCGGCCGCAAGGAGACCGACGTCGCCGCCGATCTCGCCGCGCTGCTCAAGCAGTTCGGGCACTCGCAGGTCGACTTCACCGTCGTCGGCTCCGGGCCCAACGGCGCCAACCCGCACCACGAGGCGGGCGAGCGCACCATCGAGCGCGGCGACATGGTGGTGCTCGACTTCGGCGGCCTCAAGCACGGCTACGGCTCCGACACCTCCCGCACGGTCCACGTCGGCGAACCCAGCACCGAGGAGCAGCGGGTGCACGACATCGTGCGGGAGGCGCAGGAGGCCGGCTGCCGCGCGGTCCGGCCCGGGGTCGCCTGCCAGGAGATCGACCGGGCGGCCCGCGCCGTCATCACCGAGTTCGGCTACGGCGAGCGCTTCATCCACCGCACCGGCCACGGCATCGGCGTCACCACCCATGAGCCCCCGTACATGATCGAGGGCGAGGAGCAGCCGCTGGTGCCCGGGATGTGCTTCTCCGTGGAGCCCGGCATCTATCTGCCGGGCCGGTTCGGCGTCCGTATCGAGGACATCGTGACCGTCACGGAGGACGGCGGGCGCCGGCTCAACACCACCGCGCGCGAGCTGGCGATCGTCGAATAGCCGGGCCGGGAGGAGCGTTCAGCCCCCGGCTCCCGCCTCCCGTCGCGGAAGTGGTGCGGCACGTCGTACGGCACCACTTCCGCGGACCCTCAGTCGTCGGCGAGCACCACGCACGACTCCGGCGGCAGATGCAGCAGCCCGTCCGCGCCCGGCGTCTCCACCGGCTCCCAGGCGGCCAGCACCCTGCCCCCGCTGTTCCGGTTCCGTCCGCCGCCGAGCGGGATCGTGGCCGGCTTCTCGTCGAGGTTGACCGCGATCCGCAGATCGCCCCTGCGATAGGCGAGCCAGCGCGCCTGCTCGTCATGGGCGGTCTTCACCGCGGCCAGATCCGGATCCGACAGATCGGGCAGAGTGCGGCGCAGTGCGATCAGTTCGCGGTACCAGGCCTGGATGCGGGCGTGCGGTTCGCGTTCCGGTTCGGTCCAGTCCAGACAGGAGCGGTCGCGAGTGGCCGGGTCCTGGGGGTCCGGGATGTCGTCCGCCGCCCAGCCGTGCGCCGCGAACTCCCGGCGCCTGCCGCTGCGTACCGCTTCCGCGAGCGCCGGGTCGGTGTGGTCGGTGAAGAACTGCCAGGGGGTACGGGCGCCCCACTCCTCGCCCATGAACAGCATCGGGGTGAACGGGCCGGTCAGCACGAGCGTCGCCGCGCAGGCCAGCAGCCCGGGGGAGAGGGAGGCGGAGAGCCGGTCGCCGAATGCCCGGTTGCCGATCTGGTCATGGGTCTGCGCATAGCCGACGAATCGGGTGGCCGGGGTGCTGGCGATGTCGACGGGGCGGCCGTGGGTGCGGCCGCGGAAGGCGGAGTACGTGCCGTTGTGGAAGAAGGCACTCGTCACGGTCTTGGCGAGGGCGGTCAGCGGGGCGGCGGCGAAATCGGCGTAGTAGCCCTGGGACTCGCCGGTCAGCGCCGTGTGCAGGGCGTGGTGGAAGTCGTCGTTCCACTGGGCGTGCAGCCCGATGCCGCCCGCCGCGCGCGGTGTTGTCGTACGCGGGTCGCAGAGGTCCGACTCGGCGATCAGCGGCAGCGGACGGCCGAGCTCCGCGGCGAGCGCGTCGACCGCCGCGGACAACTCCTCCAGGAAGGTCAGCGCCCGGGTGTCGGCGAGGGCGTGGACCGCGTCGAGGCGCAGTCCGTCGAGCCGGTAGTCGCGCAGCCAGTCGAGTGCGCTGCCCAGCAGATATGCGCGGACCTCGTCGGATCCCGCGGCGTCGAGGTTGACCGCGGCGCCCCACGGCGTGTGGTGGGTCTCGGTGAAGTACGGGCCGAAGGCGGGCAGGTGGTTGCCGGACGGTCCCAGGTGGTTGTGGACCACGTCGAGGACCACCGCAAGACCGAGCCCGTGCGCCGTGTCGACAAAGCGCTTCAGCCCGTCGGGGCCGCCGTACGGTTCGTGCACGGCCCACAGCGACACCCCTTCGTAACCCCACCCGTGCCGGCCGGGGAACGGGCAGACGGGCATCAGCGACACATGGGTGACGCCCAGCTCGGCGAGGTGCGGCAGCCGCGCCGCGGCGGCGTCGAAGGTGCCCTCCTTGGTATACGTGCCGATGTGCAGCTCGTACAGGACGGCGCCCGGCAGTCCCCTGCCCGCCCACTCGGCGCGCCAGGCGTACGCCTCCTGGTCGACGACGGCGCTCTCGCCGTCCGGGCCGTCCGGCTGGCGGCGCGAGCGCGGATCGGGCAGCACGGGGCCGTCGTCGAGGACGAAGCCGTACCGGTCCCCGTCCGCGGCGTCCGCCTCGGCCGTCCACCAGCCCGTCCGTGCCGGGTCGCGCTCCATCGGCCGCAGCTCACCCGCCAGCCGCAGACCGACCGAATCCGCCTCCGGTGCCCATACCTCGAACAGCATGCGTCGCTCCTCGTCTCCTCGTTCCGGCCCCATGGTCGGCAGAAGTCGGGATCACCGGCCCACGACACTGGATCGAGCCCGTTACTGGCGATTAAGGTCTGGTTCTGATCATTGCCCTGCCAGGTTCTGCTCATTCGTACGGCTGCTGGAGGCCGAGGTGACCGTGCCGACGTTCCTGCCGGGATTCCTCTGAGGAGCCTCCGCCTCCGCCGTCCAGACCGAAGGAGCAGCCGACACCGGCGGCCTGGGCCTCTCCGGCTGGGACTCCTTCGCCGCCCAGCCGGGACTGCGGTTCCGTGCGGGTGTCTTCCACGGTCATCGGCCGCTCGCCGTCAGCTCGGTGGTACCCGCAGGGCCTTTCTTTCGGATCAGGCCGGGGGCGCCCGGATCTTACGAACGGCCCCCTCAATGATCAATACTTCGCGCCATGGTTGCTTCATGGTGGTCCCAGGCCCAGCTGGGGATCTTTGTGCACTGGACACCCGCGTCCGTACCGGGCTGGGCCCCGCCGTACGTTCCCGCCGACGAGCTGCCCCTCGCCGGCCGCCGGACGCCGCTCGGCTGGACCTCGTACGCCGAGTGGTACGAGAACGCGCTCCGCTTCCCCGGCAGCCCCGTCTCCGCCCACCACCGGGCGACCTACGGCACCCGGCCGTACACCGACTTCGGCAACGACTTCAACGACGGTCTGGACGGCTGGGACCCGGCGGCCTGGGCCCGCAGCTTCCGCGCTGCCGGCGCCCGTTACGCCGTTCTCGTCACCAAGCACCACGACGGGTTCTGCCTCTGGCCCTCCGAGGTCCGCAACCCGCACCGCACGGGCTGGCACACCACCCGCGACGTGGTCGGCGAGGTCGCCGAAGCGGTCCGCGCCGAAGGGCTGCGGTTCGGGGTCTACTACTCCGGCGGGCTCGACTGGACCTTCGACGACCGGCCCATCGGCACCGGCGCGGACACCGTCTGCGCCGTGCCGCGCGGCGACTACCCCGCGTACGCCGACGCCCAGATGCGCGAACTGATACGCCGTTACCGGCCCGACATCCTGTGGAACGACATCGCCTGGCCCGGCTCGCGCACCGACGTCCAGCGGCTCATCGAGTACTTCCGCTTCACCGTCCCGCACGGCGTTGTCAACGACCGGCTGTTCCCCTACGCACCGATGTGGCGCGCCCTGCACCTGCCGGGCGCCAAGGCCCTGTACGACCGATGGGAGCGCCGCACGATCGCGCAGGGCGAGGGGTTCGTGCCGCGCAAGCCCCCGTACTACGACTTCCGCACCCCCGAGTTCGCCCGCTACACCGGCCCGGACCCGTACGAGATCACCCGGGGCATCGACCACAGCTTCGGCTACAACCGGAACTCGTCGCCCGACGCCTTCCTCAGCCGCCCCGCGCTGACCTCACTGGTCACGGAGACCGCGGCCGCGGGCGGCAATCTGCTGCTCAATGTCGGGCCGCGCGGCGAGGATGCGACCATCCCCGCCGAGCAGCAGCTCCGCCTGGACTGGCTGGCGGAGCTCACCCCGGACCTCACACCAGATGGATGCGTTCCTGACTGATGGGATGGCCCGCCCGGGCGAACGCGGCCGCCATCGGCGCATTGCCCTGATCGGTGGCGCCCGCGATGAACTCGGCGCCCTCGGCGGCCAGGAAGTGCGTGCACTCGACGAGCAGGTCGTACCCGTAGCCGTGGCCCCGCTGCTCGGGTACGACCCCGATGAAGCCGATGCACGGCCCGCCCGGGTTACGGGCGGGCACATGGAGTCCGGCCACCTCGCCCTCGGGCGTGTACGCCAGCTGCCACCAGGAGCGCGGCGAGGGGCACCAGTGGAAGAAGTCGAGCTCCTCCTGCGCCGCCTGCTCCAGTCCGCCGGGTCCCTCGATGGCCCGGCGGGCGTGCGCGTCCAGCGTGACGGAGTGGACCCGGCGCAGCACGTCGAGGATCACCGCGTCGTCCGGCTCCGGCCGGAAGGTGAGCCGGCCGGGCCGCTCGGGCAGCCCGCACTCCGGCGTCCACTCGTACCGGTACCGCTCGACCAGCGGCTTCATCCCGGCCGCACGGGCGGCGGCGATCCTGGCCTCGGCGGCGGCCACGACATCGGGCCGATCCCGCCAGCCGGCGGGCAGGATCAGCTCGTACTCGGCGTACAGCGGTGACCGCCGCAGCAGTTCGGTGCCCGCCTCGTCCTCGCCGTCGGCGAAGTCGAACCAGTTGAGCGTCACGGGTGCGGTGTCCTCGGGCCCCGACCACCAGGCGGCCCTGGCCACCACGACACCGTCGCGCTCGGCGATCCAGGTCCACTCGGGGCGGTACTCACCACCCTCGCGCACGGTGGCATAGCTGTGCCCGAAGGCGGCGCGGCCGACGAGACCGCGGTCGGGAAGGGTGTGGAAAAGCTGTGCGTCGCTCTCGGTGAGCGCGCGGATGACCAGATCGGTCATGGAAGAGTCCTCCGGAAGAAGCGATGCGCTCCCGGTCAGACCGAAACCGAAACCGCCCGGCGAACGGGACAGGAGCGCGGGAATGAAGTGGTACTCGTACGCACTGTTCTCGCCTCCTTCCTCGGTCTTCGGGCGGATGGCCACCGTATCCGGTCCTGTGGTGGAGCGTCCACCGGATTACGGTCTGGTGCACGATAATTCGGCACGAGGACGCCCCTCCGCCCCGCGGCGGTCAGGCGGGCGGCAAGCGGAGTTGTTCTGGACACTGCGAGGCGGTCGCCCCGACAATTGATCCTGTGACGTCGTCCTTCGAGTTCCACACGTATCCCGCGCGGGTGTCCGATGCTCAGCGCGACCGTGTTCTCGGTGTGCTCAGAGAAGGCGCCGCGCAGGGCAGGCTCTCCCACGACACGTTCGTACGGCGCATGGAACTGGCCCTGGCCGCCCGCCGCCCGGAGGAGCTGGCGGCACTCACCGCAGACCTGCGGAGCGAAGGCCGCTGGACGCAGAGGCTGTTCCGGGTGGTCGGCAAGGTGTCCGGGTTCCCGGCCCGGGTACGCAGGGCCTGGCAGGCCGAGCGGCTGCCGAAACTGCTGCTGCCCGCCCCGAGCCCGTACCCCGTGTTCATCGGCCGCGATCCGGCGAACGGACTGCGGCTCACCCATGAGACCGTCTCGCGCAAGCACGCCGAACTCACCGTGCAGGGCGGCCGCTGGATCCTGCGCGACCTCGGCTCGACCAACGGCACGTGTGTGAACGGGCAGCGGGTGACCGGTGCGGTGTCGGTGCGCGACGGGGACCAGGTGAGCTTCGGCCGGATCACCTTCCGGCTGTCCGCGCCCGCACTCAAGCCGCCCGGGGCGCCGGGGCTTCCCGGGCGTCCGGCCTGAGCCGGGGCGTGGATCACGCCTGTGGGTGGAGGCCGCGTCCGGCGAGGGCGAGAGAGTCCTCGCCGACCGCTTCGAAGAGCGTCGGGTGGGCGTGGACACGGTGGGCCACATCGGACGGTTGCGCGCTCCACCCGACGATCAGCTGACTTTCGCGGGTGCAGCTGACATGGGCCGCTGCGGCGGTCGCGGAGCTGCTGCGCGCGACGGCCACCCTCACCCGAACGGCCGTACCTCCACTGCGCCGAGCGCTCCGCCGTGGTCCCCTTGGTTCATCCGCGCCGCACAGCGGCGCACCGACCCCGGGGGGCCAGGATGCAGGCCGACGCGCCCGACGGCATACCCCCGCCCGCCCAGGACCTCGGTCGCCGTGCCGACCGGACCGCCCGGCCCGGCACCGGCCCCAGCCTGCTCGCGCCCGGCGCCGCGCACGATCCGTACCGGCTCTACCGCGTGCTGCGCGAGGAGTACCCGCTCAGCTACGACGCCCCGCTCGGCGCCTGGCTGCTCAGCCGGCACGCCGATGTGTCGACCGCCCTCACCGACCCGCGGTTCACCGGCTTCCCGCACGACGGCGAGCCCCGCGGCGGCCCCGCGCCGCGCGGGGTCTGTCACGGCAGCAGGCTCTGCCTGCCCCGGCCGCAGGACATCGCGCGGCCGGCCGCGACCGTGCCCCGCCACCTCTCCGAACGCGTCGAACGGACCGCCTACGTCCTCGCACACCGCATCGCAGGGCGTCAACAGGCCGATCTTGTCACGGAGTTCTGCCGCTGGCTGCCCGTGGGGGCAGCCGCCCCCGGCACCTCCCAGGACCCGGCGCAGCCGCCCGGTCACCTCATCACCCCCTGCATCAGCCGGACCGGCCTCCGCGAGACGGCGCTCGCCTCCCTCCTCGCCAATCTGCTGGACGCCCCCGACCTCCTGGCCGCCCTGCGTATCGAACCCGCCCTCGCCCACCGCGCCTGGACCGAGTCGCTGCGCCGCGACCCGCCCGTGCAGGTCGTGCTGCGCCGCACCGTCGCCGAGGTACGGGTCAGCGGTGGCACGCTCCCCGCCGGGGTGCCCGTCGCCTGTCTGATCGGCGCGGCGGGCCGCGACCCCGAGCGGTACGCCGCCCCCGATCTCTTCGACCCCTTCCGGACCGACCAGAACCGGTCCACCGCAGGACCGGAGTCCTGTCCGGCCGTCCCGCTCGGGCGGCTGGAGGCCGAACAGGGTGTACGCGCCCTGCTCGACGCCATGCCCCGGCTCCGCTGGGCGGACGGATTCCGTCCGTCCAGTACCGGACTGCTCACCCGCGGCCCCCGGACCCTCCTCATACGACCCGGCTGAGTTCCGGTCCTCAACCCCGGGACCGGTCCGCCCGCGGTTCAACAACAGGCACGGAGCAGCGCCACCGGTCGTTCGGCGAACAACGCGTCCACCGCGACCGGACCGCCCGGGAACTCCCGTCCCGGCGTGAGCAGATCGGTCCACGGCCCGCCGCCCGGCAGCGCCAGCGTCGTCCCGCGCCAGCCGCCCGCCCCGGCCAGCCGCAGCGACAGCCTGGTCACCGCCGTGACGACCTTCCCGGAGCGGCAGAAGGCCAGACAGTGCGCGGCCGCCGGGCCCTGCGCGGTCAGCGGGGTGTACGTCCCCGACTCGCCGAAGAGCTCCGGCTGATTCCGCCGCAGTCGCAGTGCCGCCATCGTGAGCGCTGCCTTCTCGCTGACGGGACCGTCCTCGGGCGGGTGGCGGAACGGCTGCCGGTTGTCCGGGTCGACCAGTGCCACGTACTCCTGCTCCGTCCCCTGGTACAGGTCCGGCACCCCTGGCATCGTCAGCTGCACCAGGGCCGCGCCGAGCGCGTTGGCCCGGGTGAAGGGTTCGAGGGAGGCCGCAAACCGCTGCAACGCATCCCGGGCCGGCCCGGTGCCGGCGGCGGGACCGGCCATGACGAAGTCCGACACCGCCCGCTCGTAGACCTGATCGGGCTCCGTCCAGCTGGTGAACAGGCCCGCTTCCCGTACGGCTTTCAACAGCGCGGGTTCGAGACGGCCCGCCAGCTCATCGGCGGGCAGCCTCGCGCAGCCGAACGCCGTCTGCCAGGCCTGCCAGGCCAGCTGCGGATCGGGCGCGACCGTGTTCGGGGCTGCCCGCGCCAGCTCCGTCAGCAGCTCCGACCACTGCTGCGGACACTCCGACAGGATCGCGATCCGGGCCCGCACATCCGCGCTGCGCTTGGTGTCGTGCGTGGTCAGCGCGGTGCCGGTGGCGGGCCAGTCGCGCGCCAGCCGGGTGCAGAAGGCATGGAACTCCTCCGGAGCCACCGCGGGGCACCCGGGATCACCGCCCACCTCGGTCGCCGAGATCAGCGGCACGTACCGGTAGAAGGCCGTGTCCTCGACGGACTTGGCCCGCAGCGCCGACGCGGTCTGCGCGAACCGGGCGCAGAACGCCGCGCGGTCCGGCCCGTCACCGAGCCGCCCCAGCGCCAGGTCCCGCACCACATCGACGGCCGTCGCCTCCTCGGCCACGGAGAACAACGCCCTGGCGTCCCGTACGGCCGTGTCGGGCAGCGCCGCCTCCGCCGCCTCGGTGCAGGGCCCGCCCGCCGTGACGTACGGGCGGTAGACCGGGACGCGGACGAGCAGTTCGTCGATGGCGGTGCGCAGCGCCCACGGGGCGTGGTCGCGCAGCGCGGGGTCCTTGGCGCAGATGCGTACGGCGAGGCGGGTCAGCAGGGCGGTTTCCGCGGCCAGTTCATGCGTCACCACCTGGTACGCCGCCCGGCGGACCGTCGCCGACCAGTAGCCGCCTCGGTCCCCGGCCGGGCCGGCGAACTCCCGGTACCGGCCGAGCAGCTCGGTGGCGCCCATCGGATCGGTGAACAGCCCGTCGATCCGGTGCAGCGCGTCGTACCCCGTCGTCCCCGCGACGGCCCAGCCCGCGGGCAGCGGCTCGGTACCGGTGAGGATCTTCTCCACGACCGTCCACCGCCCGCCGGTCGCCTCGTCGAGCCGCTCCAGATAGCCGGCGGGGTCGGCGAGCCCGTCGGGATGGTCGATGCGCAGTCCGTCGACGACACCGTCCCGGACCAGTTCGAGGATCTTGCCGTGGGTGGCCGCGAACACCTCGGGGTCCTCCACCCGGACCCCGATGAGGTCCGAGATGGTGAAGAACCGCCGGTAGTTCTGCTCGGTACGGGCCAGCCGCCACCAGCCGAGCCGGTAGTGCTGGGCGTCCAGCAGCTTCGGCAGCGGAAGACCGGCGGTACCGGACCGGAGCGGGAACTCGTGCTCGCCGTGGCGCAGCACCTCCCCGTCCACCTGGAACCGTTCCATCTCGTCGCCGATCCGCCGGGCGAGCACCGGCAGCAGCACCCGCCCGTCGCCCGCCGCCCAGTCGATGTCGAACCAGCGGGCGTACGGCGAGTCCGGGCCCTCGCGGAGGACCTCCCACAGGGCCCGGTTGTGGCGCGGAGCGGCGGCCATGTGGTTCGGCACGATGTCCAGCACCAGCCCGAGTCCGTGCTCCCGCGCCGTAGCCGCCAGTTGCCGCAGCCCCGCCTCACCTCCGAGCTCGGCCCGGACCCGGCTGTGGTCGACCACGTCGTAGCCGTGCCGGGAGCCGGGCACGGCTTCGAGGACCGGCGACAGGTGCAGATGGGAGACACCGAGGGCGGCGAGATACGGCACCGCGCGCCCGGCGGCCGAGAACGGGAAGTCCGGCTGGAGCTGGAGCCGGTACGTGGCGGTGGGTGTCATGCGAACGTACGTACCCAGCCTGGGGCCGACTGTGACACGGCATCCGGCCGATCCATCCGGACGAGGGGTCGGTTCGGTGGGCGTGCCGCTCCGACCGCTACGCCGGCCGCTGCAGCACCGCCATGCTCTGCCCCACCAGCGACACCCGGTCGCCCGCAGACACCTTCGGGCCCCCTCCCGGCTGAACCCCCTCAGGGCGGGCCGTGTCGACCACCACCGACCACTGCCGGCCGTGGTTCACCGGAACGGCGAATTCCAGCGTATCGGCGCTCGCATTGAACATCAGCAGGAACGAATCGTCGGAGATCCGCTCGCCCCGCGGGCCCGGCTCAGAGATGGCGTGCCCGTTCAGAAAGACCGTCAGCGCCTTGGCATGCGCCGCCTGCCAGTCCCGCTGTGTCATCTCACTGCCCTCGGGCGTGAACCAGGCGATGTCCGTCAGCTCGTCGTGCGTGCCCTCCACCGGCCGCCCGTGGAAGAACCGGCGGCGCCGGAAGACCGGGTGGTCGCGGCGCAGCCAGACCATCGCCCGGGTGAACTCCAGCAGGCTGCTGCGGGACTCCTGACCGTCCCCCTCCTCGTCCTCCGTACCGGCTTTGCGGGGCTCCGGCCAGTGCACCCACGACAGCTCGCTGTCCTGGCAGTACGCGTTGTTGTTGCCGTGCTGCGTCCGTGCGAACTCGTCGCCGTGACTCAGCATCGGCACCCCCTGGGACAGCATCAGCGTGGCGACGAAGTTCCGCATCTGCCGCTCGCGCAGCTCCAGCACTTCCGGCTGGTCCGTCTGGCCCTCCACGCCGCAGTTCCACGACCGGTTGTGGCTCTCGCCGTCCTGGTTGTTCTCGCCGTTCGCGTCGTTGTGCTTGTCGTTGTACGAGACCAGGTCATGCAGCGTGAAGCCGTCGTGGCAGGTGGCGAAGTTGATCGAGGCGAGCGGGCGCCGGCCGTCGTCCTGGTACAGGTCCGAGGACCCCGTCAGGCGCCCCGCGAACTCGGCGAGGGTCCGCGGCTCACCCCGCCACAGGTCCCGGACCGTGTCCCGGTACTTGCCGTTCCACTCGGTCCACAGCGGCGGGAAGTTGCCCACCTGGTAGCCGCCCTCGCCCACGTCCCATGGCTCGGCGATCAGTTTCACCTGGCTGACCACCGGGTCCTGCTGCACCAGGTCGAAGAACGACGACAGCCGGTCCACCTCGTGGAACTGCCGGGCCAGCGTGGCCGCGAGATCGAAGCGGAAGCCGTCCACATGCATCTCGGTCACCCAGTACCGCAGCGAGTCCATGATCAGCTGCAGCACGTGCGGGGACCTCATCAGCAGCGAGTTCCCGGTCCCCGTGGTGTCCATGTAGTACTGCTGATCGTCCGCGAGGCGGTAGTACGAGGCGTTGTCGAGCCCCCGGAAGGACAGCGTCGGTCCCAGGTGGTTGCCTTCCGCGGTGTGGTTGTAGACCACGTCGAGGATGACCTCGACGCCCGCCTGGTGCAGTGCCCGTACGGCCTGTTTGAACTCGCTCACCTGCTCTCCGCGGTCGCCGCGGGAGGCATATGCGTTGTGCGGGGCGAAGAAACCGATGGTGTTGTAGCCCCAGTAGTTGGCGAGCCCCGCGTCCACCAGCCGGTGGTCCTGGACGAACTGGTGCACCGGCATCAGCTCGATCGCCGTGACCCCGAGCTCCGTCAGATGCGCGATGACCTCCGGATGCGCCAGCGCCGCGTACGTACCGCGCAGTTCCTTCGGCAGCCCCGGATGGAGCATCGTCAGACCCTTCACATGGGCCTCGTAGATCACCGTGCGGTGGTAGTCCGTACGGGGTCGCCGGTCGTCGCCCCAGTCGAAGTACGGGTTGACCACCACCGAGCTCATGGTGTGCGGCGCCGAGTCCAGATCGTTGCGCGCGTCGGGCTGTCCGAACGGATAGCCATACACCGCCTCGCCCCACCGGATCTGCCCGGAAACCGCCCGCGCGTACGGGTCGAGGAGCAGTTTCGCCGAGTTGCAGCGGGCTCCGCGCTGCGGCTCGTACGGCCCGTGCACCCGGAATCCGTACCGCTGACCGGGCATCACCCCGGGAAGATAGGCATGGCGGACGAAGGCATCGGTCTCCCTCAGCTCCACCGCTGTCTCGGAACCGTCGTCGTGCAGCAGGCACAACTCGATTCGGTCGGCGGCCTCGGAGAAGACCGCGAAGTTGGTGCCGACGCCGTCGTACGTGGCACCGAGGGGATACGCCTGTCCCGGCCAGACCTGCATAGATATGACTCTTCCACTTCTGCTCCGGGAGCTGGGGGCACTGGGGACCGACCCGGCCAGATCTTCCCCGAAAGAGTGCCCCGGACCGAGTGCCGTCACCGGCGATGGGGGTGGGGTCTCCCCTGCTCGAACGGAGCTGAGAGCTTGGGGAACGAGCCACCAGGGCTTGTGGTCGACGCGGCGAGCGGGCGTGCCGGGCGGTGCGACGGGGCAGGGCGTGCCGGGAGGCGCACTGGGACGTGGCGCGGTCCGGTCGGCCACGTCCGCCGGACCGGTCAACATCGGGCCTCTCCGTGTCGCCCGGAACCGGAGTCCGAGAACCTGACCGGGGCGCACGTCCGGAATGCGGCCCTTGATGGGGTGCTCAATCACTATGAATCACCTCACTACGGCAGAACTTGCCCCAGGGAACGCGCCTGGCGACTGGGAGAGTTGAGAAAGGAGCCTGTCCATCCGGCTGCACCGGCTCCCGCTCCCGGAGTACCCTTCCTTGATCGTTGGTGGGGGAGCGGAAGGCGGTGCGCGGTTGAGCTCGGGAGGGTTCGAGCTGCCCCCAGGTGACCCAGGTCACGAGGGGGAATCCGTCGACGCCCCGCCCGGGGCGGTATCGCTTGCGCAGCCCATGGAGATCGGTGCCGAACTGGGCTGGGGCGCGGAAGCCTGGAGCGAGGTCCGGACCCGGGCCCAGCGGGCCGGGCGTGCCTACATTTGGCTGAATCTCGTGGAACAGCGGCTGCGCTCCGTGGTCGCCGCGGTGCTGCGGCCGATCTACGAGCCGGTGCACGGCGAGGACTGGGTGGTGGCCGCCGCGGGGCCCGCCGGGCAGGAATGGGTGCAACGCGCCGTCGCCGTGCGCGAGGTCTCCCGCCGCAAGGGCTATCTGCTCGACCCAGCCGACGACAACGTGCTCAGCTTCCTCACACTCCCGCAGCTGCGGGAGCTGATGGTCCAGCACTGGCCCTGCTTCGAGCCGTACTTCGACGACCGGCGCGATGTCGAGCTGGCACTCGACGAACTGGAGGTCGCCCGCAATGTCGTCTCCCGCAACCGTGCGCTGAACGAGGCGGTCCTCGCCCAGGCCGAGCGCGCCTCGGCGCGCCTCCTGGAGATCCTGGGCAGTGGCGCCGCGGTGCCGTCCGCGGACCGGCTGCCGGTCGACGCCGTCGAGGAGCTGGTCGGCGACCGGTACGCGGATGTGGTCTCCGTCCACTCCGACCGGGTCCGGCTGCAGCGTCAGCTGCCCGCCGAGGACCTTTTCGGCGGTTCGCGCCGACTCGACGCGATCGGCATAGGCCTCAATCTGCTGGTGCAGAACTTCTCCGGCCGCCGGCTGGTCCGGCTCGCCGAATCGGGCTGCCGGATCCGGCTGCTGTTCATCAACCCGGCAAGCAGCGCGGTCAAGCGCCGTGAGCGGGAACTCGGGCTCAAGAAGGGCGAGCTGAGCCGGTCGGTGGAGATGAACATCCTCCACATGCGCCGGGTCCGCTCCAAACTCCGTGATCCGGGCGCGTTCGAGATCCACGTCTTCGACGAGACGCCGCGCTTTACGGCCTATCTGGTGGACGGCGACGGAGCGGACGCGGTGGGTGTCGTCCAGCCCTATCTGCGGCGCGCACGCGGCATGGAGGCGCCGGTGCTGGTGCTGCGAGGCGGCGGCCGGGCGGTGGTCCGGGCGGGGCAGGACAACGAGAACGGGCTCTTCGAGACGTACCGCGAGGAGTTCGAGTCCGTGTGGACGGACTCCCGGCCGGTCTCCTGAGCCCTTCGCCCCGCCCGGCGTACGCGTCACCTGTCGCACGCGTTGTCAGTGGTGCATGGCAGGGTGGTCATCACCTGGGGGAGAGCACCACAAAGGAGGTACGGGATGAGCTGGCACCGGGAGGCGCTGGTCGGCTTCGACCTGGAGACGACGGGCACGGAGCCGCTGGAGGCCCGGATCGTGACGGCCGCGGTCGTCTGCGTCGCAGGCAGGGACGGGGAGCCGGTGCGGCAGCGCACCTGGCTGGCGGATCCGGGGATCCGGATTCCCGCACAGGCCTCGGCGATCCATGGCATCAGCAGCGAGCGGGCAGCGGCGGAGGGCCGGCCGGTGCGCGAGGTGGCGGACGAGATCGCCGAGACGCTCACGGGCTACTGGCGCCAGGGGGTGCCGGTCGTCGCGTACAACGCCGCCTTCGATCTGACGCTGCTGACGGCGGAGTTGCGCCGGCACAGGCTGCCCTCCCTGAGCGACCGGCTCGGCGGTCGCGGGATCGGTCCGGTCGTCGACCCGTACACGATCGACCGGGCGGTCGACCGCTACCGCAAGGGCAAGCGGACGCTGGAGGCGGTCTGCGTCGAGTACGGAGTGGTGCACGGGGGCGCGCATGACGCGTGCGCGGACGCGCTGGCGGCGGTACGGGTGGCGTACGCGATAGCCGCACGCCACAGCTCGGTCGCCGCGCTGACGGCGAGCGAACTCCACGAGCGTCAGATCACGTGGTACGCGGACTGGGCAGCCGACTTCCAGTCCTTCCTGCGCCGCAAGGGCACCGCGGACGCGGTGATCGACCCCCACTGGCCGCTCCGGGAACCGGCCGCTGCCGCGACTCCGACCATGGACTGATACCGGGACGCTGCAGGCCTCACCCGGTCGGCCCTGGCATGGCCGTCCAGCCCGTGAATGTCCGTCATTCACGGGACGACGTCGTCCGGACCGCCGGCCCGGCGGTCCTCGGTGCCCGGGCCCCTCACGACCGGCAGGTGCGAGGGAAGACCCCACTCGCTCCAGGAACCGTCGTACACGGCCGGCTCGGAGTAGCCGGCCAGTTCGGCCCCCAGGGCCAGAACGCAGGCCGTGACTCCCGAACCGCAGCTGAATACCAGCTTCTCCCGGTCTCCGGCGAGGGCCGAGAACACCTTGCGCAGCTCCTGTGCCGGGCGCATCCGGCCCTCGTGCTGGAGTTCACCGAAGGGCAGATTCACCGCCCCGGGCATATGGCCACCGCGTAGCCCGGGGCGGGGCTCCGCAATCTCGCCCGTGAAGCGCTCCCGGGTGCGGGCGTCGAAGACGGCCGAGGCAGGATCGGCCAGCGCTGCCGTCACCTGGCCGCTGTCGACGATCAGCCCGGGGCGGGGCCGGGCGGTGAAGCTGCCGTGCGGGCCGCCGTACGCGGACTTCTCGTTCTCGACCGGCAGTCCGGCCGTGGCCCAGGCGGGCAGGCCGCCGTCGAGCACCGCGGCCCGGTCGAACCCCATCGCCCGCAGCATCCACCAGGCGCGGGCGCTGGAGTAGATGCCCGCGCCGTCGTAGACGACGACCGTGCCGGCGTCGTCGACGCCGAGAGAACTCAGCTCCTCGGCGAACCGGCCGGCGTCGGGCATCGTGTGGGGCACGGCGGCCGAGTGGTCGGACAGCGCCCCGTCGATGTCGAAGGGCCGCGCCCCCGGTATCCGCTGTCCGGCGCCCCGGTGCGCGCCCACGGAGGCGTCAAGGACCACAAGTCCGGGCGCGCCGAGCCGCTGTGCGAGCCAGTCGTTGTCGACCAGCGGGCCGGGCAGGGTGGGGCCGACGAGCGGCTTTTTCGGATCCGTACTGCTCACAGGTGCCCTCCTGGATCTCGATCGAACGCCGTACACCCTGCTCATCGAATCAGGCGGCCACCGTCTCCATGTCGGTGGCCGTCACCGTTTCGGCCCGCAATCGCGCAGAACGCCACGCGGTCGTCAGGCGGGTGAGGACGAAGCGGCCGCCCCGGTGCCGGGGCCGGTCGGAGTCGGTCCGCATCCTCGAGCCCGTCCGGCGATCGAGGACACATCGGCCGCCGGACGAGCCCGGCGACACCTCTCAGAACGGATACCACCGCACCGCCGCGTCACCCTCGCGCAAGGACGCCACCCTGCGCCGGAACTCCGCGAGCGCCTTTGGATTGCCCGGCGCGTGCTGTGCGACCCAGGCGCAGCTGGCCGTCTCCCGGGCGCCCCGCAGCACCGCGCAGCCGTCCCACTCCCTTACGTCCCAGCCGTACGCGGCGGTGAACGCGTCGTAGGCCTCCGCCGCCAACCCGTACCGGTCCCGGGACAGCGCCAGCACCACCAGATCGTGCTCGCGCAGATCCGTCGAGAACGTCTCCAGGTCCACCAGCACCGGCCCGTCCGGACCGACATGGACATTGCGCGGCAGCGCGTCTCCGTGGATCGGCCCCGGCGCCAGATGCGGTACCAGCGCCGCGGCCGCCGCTGCGAATCCGTCCCGCCGTTCCCGCAGATACTGTGCGTCGGCCGGATCGATCGCGTCGCCCGCGAGCCGCAGCCACCGCTCCACCCCGCCGAGCAGCTCACGCCGGGGCAGCGTGAAGCCCTCCGGCGCGGGCAGTGCGTGGACCAGGGTGAGCAGCTGCGCCAGATCCCGCGGCTGGGCAGCACGTACCGCGTCGGGGAGCCGGTGCCAGACCGTCACCGGATGCCCCTCGACCAGCCGGGCCTTCGGCTCAGCCGCCCGCACCGCGGGGACCGACGATCCGGCGAGCCACTCCGCGACGGCCACCTCGCGCTCGGCCCGGGCCAGCAGTTCCGGGTTCTGCGCGGCGTTCCGGCCGACCTTGACCACCAGGCCGCCGACGGCGAACACCGCGTTCTCACCCAGCGCGAGCAGCTCCGCGCCGTCGGACAGTCCGGCAGCGGTGAGTACCTCGCGCGCACGCATCTCGTTCATGGATCCGATTTTCGCATCTGTGCAGGCGACCTTGACGAACCGACGACCCGTCAGCACCATGGCGGAGGCAACCTGAGCGGCCAGATCCGGGTGAAACCGATCCAATGACGCAAGGGGGTCGAATTCATGACGTTAGCGAATGCAACGGTGCAGACCGGGCGGCATGGCCCGCCCGGGAGCCCGAAGTCCACGCACGGTGGAGCAGCCCCGCGGGTCAACCGGAGCGCCGGTGCGTGGTTCCTTGTACTGCCTGCCCTGATCCCGATCCTGATCCTCAGCGTCGGCCCGCTGCTCTACGGCGTCGCGCTGGCGTTCACCGACGCCCAGTCCGGCCGCACCCGTTCCACCCAGTGGGTCGGCGGGCTCAACTTCCAGGACCTGCTCCACGACGCACTCTTCTGGGACTCGTTCCGGATCGGCCTCGTCTGGGCGGCCGGCGTCACCGTCCCGCAGTTCGTCCTGGCCCTCGGCCTCGCCCTCCTGCTCAACCAGAACCTGCGGATGCGCTGGCTGGCGCGGGCCCTCGCGATCATCCCGTGGGCCATGCCCGAAGTGGTCGTCGGCATCATGTGGCGGCTGGTCTACAACCCGGACGCGGGCGTCCTCAACGAGACCATCCGCGATCTCGGACTCGGCGACGGCCGGGACTGGCTGACCGGACTCGCCACCGCGCTGCCCGCCGTGATCGTCGTCGGCGTCTGGGCGGGGATGCCGCAGACCACCGTCGCGCTTCTGGCCGGGCTCCAGAACACCCCGCACGAACTCCACGAGGCGGCCGCCCTGGACGGCGCGGGTGCCTGGCGCCGGTTCCGTACCGTCACCTGGCCGGCCCTCAGACCGGTCGCCCTCTCCATCACCGCGCTCAGTTTCATCTGGAACTTCAATTCCTTCGCCCTGGTCTACGTCCTGACCAACGGCGGTCCCGGTGGCCGGACCCGGCTGCCGATGCTCTTCGCGTACGAGGAAGCCTTCCGCTACGGCCAGTTCGGCTACGCCGCGGCGATGGGCTGTGTGATGGTCGCGGTGATCTCCGTGGTCCTCGCCGTCCACCTCGTCGGCTGGCTCAGGGGAGGCGAGGACCAGTGAGTCTCCGGACCAGCAGATCCGCCCGCGCGGGACAGTACGTCGCGCTCCTGGGCTATCTCGTCTTCCTGGCGTTCCCGTTTCTCTGGCTGATCTCCACCGCCTTCAAGCCGGCGCGCGAACTGGGTTCCCTGCACCCCACCTGGATCCCGGAGCATCCGACCCTGGACAACTTCCGGCAGGCCTTCGACGAGCAGCCCCTGCTGCAGGCCGCCGCCAACTCGCTGGTCGCCGCGGCCTCCGCCGCTCTGATCGCCGTCGTCATCGCCACGCCCATGGCCTATGTGATGGCCCGGCAGCGCACCGGGCTCACGGCGGCCGCCACCGGCTGGGTCGTCGTCAGCCAGGCGTTCCCCTTCGTCCTGCTGATCATTCCGCTCTTCCTGCTCCTCAAGAATCTGCATCTGATCAACAGCCTCTGGGGGCTGATCACGGTGTACGCCGTCTGGGCGCTGCCGTTCGCGCTGTGGATGCTGGTCGGGTACGTCCGCGCCGTACCGCCCGAACTCGAGGAAGCCGCCTCGGTCGACGGCGCCGGAAGACTGCGGACACTCGTCTCGGTCACCGTCCCGCTGCTGGCCCCCGGCATCGTCGCCACCGCACTCTTCGCGTTCATCACCGCATGGAACGAGTTCTTCTTCGCGCTCGTCCTGCTCAAGACACCGGAGAAGCAGACCTTGCCGGTCGTACTCACCCACTTCCTCGGCGCGGAGGGCGCGGCCGAGCTCGGGCCGCTCGCCGCCGCCGCGTTCCTCGCCACCCTGCCCTCCCTGGTCCTCTTCGCGATCATCCAGCGCCGGATCACCGGGGGCATGCTCGCCGGGGCGGTGAAGAGCTGATGCGGGCACTCGTGCGTACCGCAGCCGCCGCGGCCGCCGCACTGGCTCTGCTCCTCACCGGCTGCAGCGGTGGCGGCGGAACGGACAACAGCGGGAAGATCGAGCTTCGCTTCCAGTCGCTGGCCTGGCAGAAGGAGTCCGTCGACGCCAACAAGCAACTGGTCGAGGAGTGGAACAGGGGCCATCCCGACATTCAGGTCGAGTACGTCCAGGGCAGCTGGGACAGCGTGCACGACCAGCTGCTCACCTCCTTCGAGGGCGACGAGGCACCGGACGTCATCCATGACGCCTCCGACGACCTCGCCGACTTCGCGTACGGCGGCTATCTCGCCGACCTGCGCACACTGCTCCCCGGGCGGCTGGCCGCCGACATCCCGCAGCAGAGCTGGCGGACCGCGACGTTCGGCGACGGTGTCTACGGGGTGCCGTTCCTTCAGGAACCCCGGGTCCTGATCGCCAACACCAAGATCCTCAAGGCCTCCGGGGTCCGGATCCCGAGCCCCGCGAAGCCCTGGAGCTGGGACGAATTCCGGCAGGTCACCAAGGAACTGACCGGCAAGGGGGAGGGGAAGGCGGCGTACGGAGTCGCCTGGCCGCTCCGGGAACCGGTCTCCGTCACCCTCAACCTCGGAGTCTCCAGCGGCGGCCGGCTCTTCCACCGCGGCGCCGACGGCAAGGTGACCATCCGGCTCGACGAGGGCGACGAGGTCATGCCCGGCATCATCCGCGACCAGGTCAACACCGATCACAGCGCCGCCCGCGCCACGCTCGGCATGGGCGGCTCCGACACCCTTCCGGGGCTGTTCGGCGGCAGGTACGCGATGGTTCCGCTGGGCTTCTCGTACCGTCAGCAGGTCGTCGAGCAGGCCCCGAAGGGTTTCGAGTGGACCGTACTGCCCGCTCCTGCGGGCAGTGACGGGCTCGCCCAGGGTGTGAGCCCGCAGACCCTTTCCGTCGCCGAGGCCAGCCCGCACAAGAAGGCGGCCGTGGAGTTCATCGACTTCCTGCTGCGCCCGGAGAACATGGTGCGCCTGGCGCGGGGGGACTGGATGCTCCCGACCGGCACGGCGGCGCTCGCGGACCCAGCTCTGCACACGGCCGAGAACGGCTGGGCGACCGGCGTCGCCCTCGCGAAGGGGCTGCGCCCGGCGCCCGCCCAGTTGGTGCGCGGCTACCCCGAGTGGAAGGACAAGGTCGCCACGCCCGCACTCCAGGAGTACTACAGCGGGGCGATCGGACCGGACGAGCTGAAGAAACGCCTGGTCGACGACGGGAATCGGGTCCTGGCGCGCTATCAGCGCTGACCAGACCAGGAATTCTGGATAGACGAGACGTATCGTCTCGTCTATGGTGTGGGCATGACGGATATCCCGCGTGCCCACATCGCCATGTTCTCCATCGCCGCCCACGGACACGTGAACCCGAGCCTCGAAGTCATCCGGGAACTCGTCGGCCGTGGGCACCGCGTCAGTTATGCCATCCCGCCGTCCTTCGCCGAGAAGGTCGCCGCCACCGGAGCCGAACCGGTGCTCTACACCTCGGTCCTGCCCACCGCGCCGGAGGACTGGGGCACCGAGCCGATCGACCACCTGGAGCCGTTCCTCGACGACGCCGTCCAGGCGCTGCCCCAGCTCATCAAGGCCTTCGACGGGGACGAGCCGGACCTCGTCCTGCACGACATCACCTCCTACCCGGCCCGCGTCCTCGCCCACCGCTGGGGCGTGCCCACGGTCTCCCTCTCGCCCAACCTGGTCGCCTGGGACGGGTACGAGGAGGAGGTCGGCGAGCCGATGACCGCCGAGCTGATGCGCAGTGAACGCGGGCGGGCATACCGCAAGCGGTTCGCGGACTGGCTCGCGGAGAACGGCATCGACCAGCATCCCGACCCGTTCGTCGGCCGACCGCGCCGCTCGATCGTCCTGATCCCCGAGGTGCTCCAGCCGAACGCGGACCGGGTGGACCGCGAGGTCCACACCTTCGTCGGTGCCTGCCTGGGCGACCGTGCCGACCAGGGGGAGTGGCAGCGGCCCGCGGATGCCGAAAAGGTGCTGCTGGTGTCGCTCGGCTCGGCCTTCACCCAGCAGCCCGGCTTCTACCGCGACTGCATCGAGGCGTTCGGTGACCTGCCCGGCTGGCATGTCGTGCTCCAGATCGGTGCGTTCGTCGACGTCGCCGAACTCGGGCACGTACCCGCGAATGTGGAGGTGCGCTCCTGGGTGCCGCAGCTCTCCGTGCTCGAGCAGGCGGACGCGTTCATCACCCACGCGGGTGCGGGCGGCAGCCAGGAGGGGCTCGCCACCGGCACCCCGATGGTCGCCGTCCCGCAGGCGGTCGACCAGTTCGGCAACGCCGACATGCTGCAGGCGCTGGGCGTCGCCCGGCATCTGCCGATGGACGAGGTGACCCCGGAGGCGCTGCGCACCGCAGTGCTTGCTCTGGCCGGCGACCCGGTGGTGGCGGCGAAGGCGGCGGCGGTGCGGGAGCAGATGGCGGGGGAGGGAGGCACAAAGCGGGCAGTCGGCCTCATCGAAGCCGAACTGCCCGCCTGAGCAGGGTTTATCGGGACTGTCCGGTGAGCGTGCTGTCCGGGGTCTCCCCCGTGGCCCCAACGGCAGGGGAGGGAATCGCACCGGGGGCCCGGTCGTCGCCCACCCCGTCCGCGACGCCCGACTCGTCGTGTGTCAGGTCCGGCAGCCACCTCAGCCACTTCGGCAGGTACCAGTTGCGTTCGTCGAGCAGCGCCATGACGGCCGGCAGCAACACCCCGCGAATGATCGTCGCGTCGATCAGCACCGCAGCGGCCAGGCCTACGCCCATCTGCTTCATGGACTGCATCGACAGCGTGCCGAAGATCGCGAACACCGCGACCATGATGACCGCCGCGCTGGTCACCACGCCTGCCGTTGTCACCACGCCGTGGGCGATCGCGTCCCTGGTCGAACGGCCCTGCAGTCGGGCTTCCCGGATCCGGGACACCACGAACACGTGGTAGTCCATCGAGAGCCCGAAGAGGATCACGAACAGGAAGAGCGGCAGCCAGGAGACGATTGCCCCCACCCCTTCCGCACCGACCAGAGAGGCGCCCCAGCCGTGCTGGAAGACGGCGGTCAGGATGCCGTACGCGGCGCCCACCGACAGCAGGTTGAGCACGATGGACGTCACCGCGATCGTCAGTGAACGGAAGCAGAGCAGCATCAACAGGAAGGCGAAGACCACGACGAAGGCGAACACCGGCACCACCGCGCCGACGATCTGGTCGTTGAAGTCCTTCGACCCCGCGACCTGACCGGTGATCGGCGCCTCGACGCCGTCGATCTTGCCGAGCGTGTCCGGGCGCACCTGGTCACGGAGCAGATCCAGGCTCTTGACGGCCCTGCTCTGATCGGATCCACCGACCAGCGGTACGTCGATGACCGCGATGTTCTCCGCGTCGTGCGTCACCATGTCGACCGGGCCCTTGGAGGCGCCCGACGCGACGGCCTGCTCACGGAAGTCGGCGAGCGCCTGACGTACCGGAGCGGCGTTGATGTCGTCGGCCTTCACCACGACCCGGGCCGGGTCGGCGCCGCCGGGGAATGCCGCGTTGAGCCGCTCGTAGGTCTGCACGATCGGGAGCGAGCTGCCGAACTCCTGGTCCAGGGTGAGGTTCTGGGTGTGCATGCCGACGGCGGGCAGCGCAATCGCGGTGAGTGCGCCCGCCGCGATCACCAGCGCCGTCCAGGGGCGGCGCAGCACCGAGTTGAGTACCGCCCGCCACACCCGGCTCTCGCCGCTCGCAGCGCCCGGTTGCACGGCCGACTTCCGCTGGCTGTCGGCGGACCGCTTGAGGCGGTTGAGGAACGGCACCCGCCCCTTCTCGACCCGCTCGCCGAGCAGCGAGAGCAGGGCGGGAAGGACCGTCACCGAGCCGACCATCGCGACCGCGACGACCATGAGTGAGGCGAGCCCCATCGCCTCGAACTCGGCGAGACCGGTGAAGAGCATGCCTGCCATCGCGACACAGACCGTCACACCGGAGACGATGATCGCGCGTCCGCTGGTTGCCGCGGCGATCATCAGGGCGGTCTGGGCGTCGCGCCCCTTGGCCCTTTCCTCGCGCTCGCGCCGCAGATAGAAGAGGCAGTAGTCGACACCGACGGCCAGACCGACCAGCAGCATCACCGAGTTCGCCGTCTGGCTCATCGGCTGGAGATGGCTGACCACGCCCATCAGCCCCATGGTCGCGATGATCGCCGTGATGGCCAGAGCCACCGGTAGCAGTGCGGCGACGAGGGCCCCGAACGCGATCAGCAGAATGCCCAGGGCGACCGGTACGGCGGAGAGTTCGGCCCGCTGGAAGTCGTCGCCGAAGGCGTCTTCGAAGGTCTTGCCCATGCTGGCGCTGCCGATCTCCTCGATCACGAGACCGTCGTGCTCGCCCTGGACCTTGTCGACGGCCTTCAGCACCGGTTCGACGCGCGCGCTCGCCGTTTCGGGATCCCCCCGCATCTCGAACTGCACGAGCGCGCTGCGACCGTCCGCCGAGATGCTCTTCGTCGAGTACGGAGAGGTCACGGCGGTCACTTCACCGGTGGACTGGACCGCCTGCATCACGGCATCGACGGCCGAGCGGAACTCCGGTGAAGTGGCCTTCACCGAGGAGCTGTCGGCCTGGACGAGCACGGTCTCGCCCGCCGGAGCCTTCAGCCCGGCGTCCTCGGTGATCTGCACGGCCCGGCTCACTTCGCCGGACAGTTGGTCGCTCTCCTTCACGTCGACCCGGCCGGCCGCCGAGCCGAGTCCCATCGCGAGAACGACGAACAGCACCCAGACGGTCACCGCCGCCCATCGGTGCCGTGCGCTCCAGCCGCCGGCCCGGGCGGCGATGCCGCGCACGCGTGGCGCCCCCGTGCGCGCCGAATCCACTGTTCTCATGACGGACCTGCCCCCTCGTGGCCGACGCCGGCTCCCTGCCATCGTCGCTGGTCCGAAGTTACGGGCGGAATCGAGTTGTCTCCTCATGCTCCCTGGTGAACCTGCGGGGCCCGTTCTCCACCTTGCGGGGCAATGGATCCCTGAGAGGGGCGGTCCATGACCCTTACAAGTAAAGGGCTGTCGGGCGTCACCCGGCGCTTCAGCGTCGCGCTCTGAGCTTGATCTGCCGGCCGGGTGGCGGGGTGCGGGGCGAGACACGATCACCCAAAGGCCGCCCAGCTGTCGGGCAAACGACGAACCCCACCAAGAAACAATCTTGGTGGGGTTGACGGGCAAGCCTAGAAGATGATCTTCCAGTTGTCGATGTAGCCCGTGTCGCGGCGTTCCATGTCCCGGACCTGGAGCCTCCAGGTGCCGTTCGCGACCTGGCTGGAGGCGTCCACCGTGTAGGTGGCGCGCAGGTTGGCGCCCGAGTCGCGCCAGTTCCACTTCCTCAGCGGGTACAGCGTGCCGTCGGGGGCGACCAGGTCGATGACCAGGTCACCGCGGTAGGTGTGCTTGATGTCCACATCCACCCTGAGGTCGCTCGGCGCCTGGCCCGAGAGCCCGGTGACGTCGACGTCCGAGAAGACCCAGGCGCCCGGGACGCCCGCGCCCCCGTCCGGGATCGACACATCGGTGGTGTTCTCGAAGATGCCCCTGGCGACGTACCAGGTGAAGGTCGCCGTGGTGATGCCGTGCTTGGAGCCTCTGACGGTGACGGTGACGTCGCTGGTGCCCACCGTGGTGGGGGTGCCGGTGATGACGCCGGTGACGTGGTTGATGGTCAGGCCGGCGGGCAGGCCGGTGGCGAAGTAGGTGAGGACACCGGGGTTGAAGCCGGTGGCCTGGATCTGGAGGCCGGCGGCGGTGTCGACCGCGCTGGTCTGGGGGCCGGGGTTGGTCAGCATGATGCCGTCGACGATGCGCGGGCCGACGTTGATGGCGGCCCAGGCGTTGGCGGTGTTGATGTAGGTGTCGCTGCCCAGCCCGTACAGGTCGGCGGCGGCCTGGAGGGTGGCGGTGCGGGCACCGGCGTAGTCGGTGGAGGAGGTCATGTAGGTGGTGAGGGCCTTGTACCAGATCTTGGCGGCGGCGTCCCGGCCGATCGCGGTCACCGGCAGGCCGTCGGAGGTCGGCGAGTCGTAGTCCACGCCGTTGACGGTCTTGGCGCCGCTGCCCTCGGAGGCCAGGTAGAACCAGTGGTTGGCCGGGCCCGAGGAGTAGTGGACGTCGATGCCGTCGATACCGGAGTACCAGGCGTCGGCGGACCTTCCGTCCTTGGAGGGCTTGTCCATGTAGCGCAGCGGGGTGCCGTTGCCGCGGATGTCGATCTTCTCGCCGACGAGGTAGTCGCCGGTGTCGGAAGCGTTGTCGGCCCAGAACTCCACGGCGGCGGCCATGATGTCGGAGGTGGCCTCGTTGAGGCCGCCGGACTCGCCGCGGTAGATCAGGCCCGCGCTGTTGGAGGTGACGCCATGGGTCATCTCGTGCGCGGCCACGTCGATCTCGGTCAGGGGCTTGGCGTTGGCCGAGCCGTCGCCGTAGGTCATGCAGAAGCAGGCGTCGGACCAGAACGCGTTGACGTAGGCGTTGCCGTAGTGGACGCGTGAGTAGGCGCCGACGCCGTCGTTCCTGATGCCGTTGCGGCCGTGGACGTCCTTGTAGTAGTCCCAGGTGAGCTGGGCGCCGTAGGCGGCGTCCACGGCGGCGGTCTGCCGGTCGTTGGTGGTGCCGTCGCCCCAGGTGTCGTCCGGGTCGGTGAACAGCGTGCCGGTGCCGGAGCTGCCACCGTTGAGGTCATAGGTCTTGTGGCCGCCGCGGATGGCGTCGGTCATCGAGTAGCTGCCGTCGGCCGGTGTGGTGCCGATGGTGACCTGGCCGGAGTACTTGCTGTTGCCGACGCCGGTCTCGATGCCCTGGAACTCGAACAGCTTCTTGCCGGTCTTGGCGTCGGTGATGACGTGCAGCTCGGAGGGGGTGCCGTCGGCCTGGGTGCCGCCGACCACCGTCTCCCAGGCCAGGGTCGGGGTGCCGGACGCAGCCCAGACGACCTTGCGGGCGGTGCCGGCCTTCGCCTTCGCGACGCCCTTGGCCTTGGCACGGCCCAGCGCGAAGGTCTTCGCGGAGTCGGCGCTCTTGGCGGCGGTGGTGGAGGCGACGGTGATGGTCGCGTTGGTGGCCTTGGTGACGCCCTTGGCGGAGCCGTTCGCGGCGGTGTGGACGACCAGGTCGCCGCCCAGGACCGGCAGTCCGGCGAAGGTCCGCTCGTAGCGGGTGTGCAGGGTGCCGTCCGCGTCCTTCAGGACGGACTTGACGATCAGAGCCTCTTGCGACTTCAGGTGCAGCGACCTGGCGGTCACCGCCCGGGACGTGTTCGCCGCGGCCAGCAACTCGCCACGCTGCGACGGCGACAACTGCACCGGCAGTGCGCCGGCGCGGGCCTGGGCCTTGGCCGGGGCCTCGCTCTTGGTGTCGGCGTTGGCGACACCGGACGGCAGCGCGGCCGCGATCATCGCGGCGCCGGCTATCAACGCGCTCGCGGCGACGGACTTACGGGGGGATCGAGTCACACGGAACTCCTTCTGCAGCGGCCGGGTGTGCACGGCCGGAGTCAGCCGGGCAGGCAGGGGTGTTGCCGCCCGGTAGAGCTGGAGGTGCGAGTGGGTCGGACGATGTCCGACGTGATCGCCGCATCGTGTGGTGCGCGTGCTTTTGCAGGAGTGCACTGCGGCGACGGGAATGAAGCATGCCAGCGTTGACGGGGCCCGTCATGTACGCGTCGCCAACTTGACCGAAATCCGTCATTGATCAATCTGTGGAGTTCGTT
The DNA here is from genome assembly GCF_044455345.1 of Streptomyces sp. NPDC051286. Taxonomy (NCBI): domain Bacteria; kingdom Bacillati; phylum Actinomycetota; class Actinomycetes; order Kitasatosporales; family Streptomycetaceae; genus Streptomyces; species Streptomyces sp. NPDC051286. The sequence continues at coordinate 107,354 of NZ_JBITER010000005.1, forward strand.
GAACTGCCCGTCAGTAGGCGTCACTTGAGCCTTTTGGTGGTCGCGCGTCAGTCCCAGCCCCAGCGCACCGTGAACACGTTCGCGTGTGAGTGGCGGGAGCCAGGATCGATGTTTGTGGCCGAACTCCCCGCATTGGTCGACGCCGTGTCCTGGGCGAGCCGGACGTCCGGCACGGGCCGGTGTCGCGTTTCTTCAATACCGGTGCCGGCGGCCGGCCGTACCGTCCGGTGCATGAAGACCGAGCACGCTCATATGACCGAATGCGCCGCCGAGGCGGCCCGTATCGCCCGTGGCATCAGCGCCGAACAGCTGACCGCGCCCACCACTCCCTGCGGTGACTGGGATCTGCGGGAACTGATCAACCACTGGGTTCTCTACACCTCGCACGGCCTGGAGCACCGCGCCCGGCGCACGCCCCTCCCCGACGAGCTCACCGCCCGTGACTTCACGGCCGACGCCGACTGGGCCGAGCAGTACGCGGCGCAGCTCGACCGGGCCGTCGCCGCCTGGTCGGACCCGGCCGTCTGGGAAGGCGAGATCGACCTGGGCCATGCGTCGTCCCCCGCGGCCGAGGTCGCCGCGATGCTCATCGAGGAGACGGCTCTGCACAGTTGGGACGTGGCCCGCGCGACCGGTCAGGAGCTCAGGCTCTCCGACGGGGCGGCCGCGTACGTCCTCGGCGCCATCGAGGGGTCCGCCGAGCTCTACCGGCAGTACGGCGGCTTCGCCGACGAGGTCGACGTGCCCGGATCGGCGCCCGTCCTCGCGCGCGCACTGGCCCGCAGCGGACGCGATCCGCAGTGGACCGCCGCCTGAAAGTGGCCCACTGGGAGGGGTGCTGATTGGCCCGTAGCTGTATGCCAATGGCTGGCTACGCTCGGGCCATGACCACTCATCGGAATCACGGTACTGACCGGGCCGTCGTCGACTTCTACTTCGACCCCGCCTGCCCGTTCGCATGGATCACCTCCCGCTGGATGCTGGAGGTGGAGCAGCAGCGTGACATCGAGCTCCGCTTCCACGTCATGAGCCTCCATCTGCACAACACCGGCAATGAACTGCCCGACTGGTACCGGGAACTGGTCGACAAGTCGATCGGCCCGGTACGGGTCGCGGTCGCCGCGGCGGCCGAGTGCGGCGACGGCGTGCTCCGGGACCTCTACACCGCCTTCGGCACCCGCATCCACCAGCAGAAGAACGAGGACTTCGACGAGGTGATCGCCGAATCCCTCGCCGAGCTCGGCCTGCCCGCCGCGCTTGCCGGTGCCGCGCACGCGGACACCTACGACGAAGCGCTGCGGCGCAGCCATGACGCGGGCAAGGACCCGGAGGCAGACGGGTATGTCGGCACGCCGACGATCCATGTCGACGGCACGGTGTGGTTCGGCCCGGTGCTGCGCGCCGCCCCGCACGGCGAGGAGTCGGGCAGGCTCTTCGACAGCTTCCGGGTGCTGGCCGGTTACCCGGACTTCTTCGAACTCAAGCGCACCCGCACCGGCAGCCTCGACGTCGGCTGAGCGCCGCGCCCCTCCTGGGGCCGCGGGTGCTCCTCATGGCGCTCCGGACGCGGAGCCCGCATCTGCATCGGCGGGCTCCCCGAGGACGGCGGCCCTTTCACCGCGTCACCGTCACCGCGGCCGACGCGCAGGGTTCCGGTGCCCCGTCCCGCCCCTCGGCCGCGTACACGGTCACGGTCTCCGCTGTCACCGCGGCGGGCGCCGGACCGGGGGCACGGTCAGGGCGACGGCCAAGGCCGGGTGGACCGAAAGGGCCGGGCGCCGCGCATTCCGCGCCACGCCCGGCCGGAGCCGGCCGGATGTGTGGCCCGCGCCGGTGTCAGGCGGTGAGCGCCGCCACGCGCGGCACACACGCCTCGTCGTAGCGGCGCAGCAGCAGCCGCGCCAACTCCCGCGAAGGACCGAGCACCTCGGCCAGTACATCCGCCCCCGCCTCCCGGGCGCCCGCGGCGATACGGTCGGGGAGGCGGCCGGGCGCGATGACGTACGGGGCCACGGCGACACGACGGATACCGGATGCCCGCAGGGACCGTACCGCGTCCTCGGCAGGGGGATGGCCCCCAGGAGATGCAGCGGAGGCGAACGCAGGCCGCACGGCGCACCAACCGGTGTGCCGCAGCTCCCGCGCGATTTCAGCGATCACTGCGATCGCCTCCGGGTCTGTGGAGCCCGCCGAGGCCAGGACGAGCCCGGTCGAGCCTCGGTCGCCGGGGGAGACCCCGGCTTCGTGCAGCCGCCGTTCCAGGGCGGAGTTCAGCAGCGGCGAAGGGCCGAGCACTTTCGCCTGCCGGATCCGCAGCCGTGGCAGCCGGGTCTGTGCCTCGTGCAGCACGGCGGGGATGTCGGTCTTGGCGTGGAAGGCCCGGGTCAACAGCAGCGGCAGGGCCACCACCTCGCCGGCGCCTTGCGCGGCCAGCCGCTCCAGCACCCGCGGCACGGACGGGGCGTTGAACTCCAGGAAGCCGGTCTCCACGCGCAGTCCGGGGCGCAGCGCCCGGACCCGCGCGGTGAGCGCGTGCACGGTCGCCGCGTGCCGCGGATCGCGGCTGCCGTGGGCGATGACGAGAAGAACGGGGGAAGCCATGACGGTACTCGGTTCCTGGATCGGTTCCTGGGTCGGTTTCGTGGGTCAGCGACTGACGAGGAGGCCGCGGCTGCGCAGCACCCACCGCTCGAGCGGGCTGAAGATCAGCAGGTCGATGGCGATGCCGACGATCAGGATCAGGAAGATGGCGAGGAACACCATCGACATGCTGCTGGTCTCGCGGCCCTGCTCCAGCAACTGCCCGAGGCCCACGCCCAGATCGGGCGACGAGGCGATGATCTCGGCGGCCATCAGCGAGCGCCAGGAGAACGCCCAGCCCTGCTTCAGCCCCGCCAGATAGCCGGGCAGCGAGGCGGGCAGCACGATGTGCCAGGTGCCGCGCAGCCCGGTGGCGCCCAGCGTCTGCCCGGCCCGCAGGTGCAGCGGCGGGATCCGGTCGACACCGGCGACGAGACCGTTGGCGATCGACGGGACGGCGCCCAGCAGGATCACCGCGTACATCATCGTGTCGTCGAGCCCCAGCCAGATCACCGCGGGCGGCACCCACGCCACCGACGGCAGCGACTGGAGACCGGAGAGCACCGGGCCGATTGCCGCGCGCACCACCTTCACGCGCGCCACCAGCAGCCCGAGCGGGGTACCGATGACGAGCGCCAGCAGGAAGCCGAGCAGGCCCCGCGAGACACTCGTCCAGATGTAGCCGAGCAGGGTGCCCTGCGCCCAGGCGTTGGTCACCTCGTCCCAGACCTGGGACGGCGACGGCAGCTTGTAGTCGTCGGTGACCTTTGCCCAGATGAGGATCTGCCAGACGATGAGCACCAGTGCGACGGCCACGACCGGCGGCAGGACCTTCTGCACCAGCACCTGGCGTACCGGAGTCCGGCTCACCCGCACCGCGTCGAGCGCGTCGAGCCCCGCCTCCAGCCCGGCCAGGTCCTGGGCGGCGTCCTTGACGGTGCCGGACGCGGCGGTGCTGTCCTCGGTGGTGGTGTCAGTGCTGGCCATGTCGGCGGATCTCCCCACGCAGTTGTTCGGTGATCTCGACGGACAGCTCCGCCACCGCGGTGTCCTCGATGCGGCGCGGCTGGTCGATGTCGACGGTCCACTCGCGGGCGATCCGGCCCGGCCGCGACGACAGCAGGACGACCCGCTCGGCGAGCCGGACCGCCTCCCGCACGTTGTGCGTGACGAAGAGGACCGAGACGTTCGTCTCGCGCCAGATCCGGGTCAGCTCGTGGTGCAGAACATCCCGGGTGATGGCGTCGAGAGCGGCGAACGGCTCATCCATCAGCAGCAGTTGACTGTCCTGAGCGAGCGCGCGGGCCATCGCCACCCGCTGGCGCATGCCGCCCGAGAGTTCGTGCACCCGCTTCCCGTACGCCCCGCCGAGCCGTACGAGTTCGAGCAGCCGCTCCGCCTCCGTGCGGCGGTCGGACTTGGGTACGCCGCGCAGTCGCAGCGCGAGCTCGATGTTCTTGCCCGCGGTCAGCCACGGGAAGAGGGCGTGCTCCTGGAACATCAGGGCCGGCCGCCCGCCGGGGGTCTCGATGGACCCCGCGGTCGGGCGGTCGAGTCCGGCCACCAGGTTGAGCAGCGTCGATTTGCCGCACCCGGAAGCTCCCAGGAGGGTGACGAACTCGCCGGGAGCGACATCGAGCGTGATGTCGTCCAGAACGAGCTGCGGCCCCTCCGGCCCGCCGAAGGACTTCGAGACGTGGTCGATCCGGGCGGCGTGCCCGACCGCCGTACGGTCCTCGGCCTTGGTGAGCGTGGTCGTCGCCATGGTCGTCACCTCCTGGGAGATCCTGGAACGGTCGGGTGGCTTAGGCCGACCGGCACATGGGGGGCGGCGTCGCGGGGCTGGGCACGCACATCTGCCGCGTTGTCGTCAATCACCATGGCTCCGCCATGTCTCAATCCTCCGCCTTGCAGCTGCACGCACCCAGCCCCGCTCCTTCTCCCGCCCCCCATGTGCCGGTCGGCCTTACTTGACGCCGAGTCCGGCGTCGGCGACCTCGGGCTTGCCCGCGGCCTTGAGGATCTTGTTCAGCGGCTTCAGGTCGTAGATGCCCGTCAGATCCGTCTGCTCCAGCAGACCCGCCTTCACCGCGTGCTTGGCCTCCGTGTCGAGCGTGGCGGCCAGCGGGTCATCGGTGAACCGGATCGACTTCCACGCCGGGTCGAGGACCTCGGCCGGCAGCTCCTTGCCGGACAGCTCCTTGAGCGCGGTGTTGGCGGACGCCTTCGCCTTGTCCGGGTGGGCGTTGATCCACACGTTGGTGTTGACCGAACCGCGCAGCACCGCCTCGACGACGTCCGGGTGTTCCGTGAGGAATTTCTGCGACACGACGATGTTCGTGATCACGAACTTGTTGTCCGGCCAGAGCGTCGACTCGTCGAGGAGCACCTTCGCGCCCTGCGCGACCAGCTTGGAGGCGGTCGGCTCGGGGACCCAGGCGCCGTCGACGGAACCGGCCTTGTAGGCGTCCGGGGTCACCTTGTTGTCCGTGCGGACCACGGAGACGTCGCCCTTGCCGCTCTGGGCGTCGACCTTCCACCCCTTCTCGGAGATCCAGTTGAGGAAGGCCACGTCCTGGGTGTTGCCGAGCTGCGGGGTGGCGATCCTTTTGCCTCTGAGGTCGTCCAGGGTCTTGATCTTCTCCGGGTTGACGACCAGCTTCACGCCGCCGGACGCCGCACCGCCGATGATCCGCAGGCTCTTGCCCCTGGACTTGGCGAAGCCGTTGATGGAAGGGGAGGGGCCGATGAAGCCGATGTCGATCGAACCGGCGTTGAGCGCCTCGATCTCGGACGGGCCCGCGTTGAACGTCGACGGCTTGACCGTCGTGCCCCCGAGCTCCTTGGCGATGATGCCTTCCTGGATGCCGACCAGGGCGGTGGCGTGCGTGAGGTTCGGGAAGTAGCCGATCTTCACGGTGTCCGCGGAGAGCTTCTTGCCGTCGGCGGAGACGTTCGCCTTCTTGGCGTCGTCGTCCTTCGCCGCGGAGCCGTAGCCGCAGGCGGTGAGCGCCGCGGCGAGCAGCGGCAGAGCGGCGGCTGCGGCGAGGCTGCGGCGCAGTGGGAAACGGGTGGCAGGCACGGGAGGCGTTCCTCTCGTCGGCCCGGGGCTCACGTCCCCCGAGGGTTATGGGAACGCGGCCGGGCAGTCGGCATGTCTTCGTCTGAACCGGCGGTACCGGAGGTGCGGTTGGTGCAAGGGGGCGCGCAGGCAGTGCGCGTACGTCATCGCGCACATCGCGCAACCCCGCCCTGACCGCTGCCGAGGGCGCCGCTGCCGATGCGGCCGCCCTCCTTCGCGAACGTCGCGTAGATGTCGACAACCATCAGAAGTCCCATTCGGCGTCGTCGGCGGCGGCCTGGGCCTCGGCCTCGGCGGCGAACGAGGCGCCCGCCATGCCGGCCGTCAGCGTGGTGCCGTCCGCAGGGTCGATCAGCAGGAACGAGCCGGTGCGCCGGGAGTCCGCGTACGCGTCCAGCGCGAGCGGCTCCGCGGTACGGACGACGACCCGGCCGATGTCGTTGGCGACGAGCTGTCCGGGCGCCGGGTGCGGCGAGAGGTCGTCCAGCGTCAGCCGCGACGGGATGTCCTTGACGATCGCCTTGACCGTGCGGGTGGTGTGCTTGAGCAGCACCCGCTGGCCGACCACGAGCGGCTGGTCCGCGACGTGGCAGACGGTCGCCTCGATGTCCTGGGTGACCGCCGGCGCGTCGTCGGCCGGTGCGATGAGGTCACCGCGCGAGACGTCGATGTCGTCGGCGAGCCGGACGGTCACCGACTGGGGCGCCCAGGCGATGTCGACGCTCTCGCCGAGCGCGTCGATCCCGGCGATCGTTGACGTGCGGCCCGAGGGCAGGACCGTGACGGCCTCGCCCACGCGGAACGCGCCGGCGGCGATCTGGCCCGCGTAGCCCCGGTAGTCGGGGTGCTCGGCGGTCTGCGGCCGGATCACGTACTGGACGGGGAAGCGTGCGTGGCAGCCGGTGAGGTCGTGGCTGACCGGCACCGTCTCCAGGTGTTCGAGGACCGTCGGGCCGCCGTACCAGTCCATGTGCGCGGACGGCTCCACGACGTTGTCACCGGCGAGTGCGGAGATCGGGATCGCAGTGATCTCGAGGACGCCGAGCGAGGCGGCGTATGCGGTGAACTCCTCGGCGATGGCGGCGAATACGGGCTCCGCGTAGTCGACCAGGTCCATCTTGTTGACGGCCAGGACCACGTGCGGCACTCGCAGCAGGGCGGCGACGGCGGCGTGCCGGCGGGTCTGCTCGACGACACCGTTGCGGGCGTCCACCAGGACGACGGCCAGCTCGGCCGTCGAGGCCCCCGTCACCATGTTCCGGGTGTACTGCACGTGCCCCGGGGTGTCGGCCAGGATGAACCGGCGGCGCGGCGTGGCGAAATAGCGGTAGGCGACATCGATGGTGATGCCCTGCTCGCGCTCGGCCCGCAGCCCGTCGGTCAGCAGCGCCAGGTCCGGCGTCTTCTGGCCCCGGCTGCGCGAGGCGTGCTCGACGGCCTCCAGCTGGTCGGTGAGGACCGACTTGGAGTCGTGCAGAAGGCGTCCGACGAGGGTGGACTTGCCGTCGTCGACGGACCCCGCGGTGGCGAACCGCAGCAGGGTCGTGGTCGACAACTGCTGGGAGATTGTGCTCATTTAGAAGTACCCCTCGCGCTTACGGTCTTCCATCGCGGCCTCGGACATCTTGTCGTCGGCGCGTGTCGCACCCCGCTCGGTGAGCCGGGAGGCGGCGATCTCGGTGATCACGGCGCCGAGCGTCGTGGCGTCCGAGTCGACCGCGCCGGTGCAGGACATGTCGCCGACGGTGCGGTAGCGCACCTGCCGGGTCTCGACCCGCTCGCCCTCCTTGGGGCCGCCCCAGTCACCGGCGGTCAGCCACATCCCGGAGCGGTTGAAGACCTCCCGCTCGTGGGCGAAGTAGATCTCCGGAAGCTCGATGCCCTCGCGCTCGATGTACTGCCAGACGTCGAGCTCGGTCCAGTTGGAGATCGGGAAGACCCGGACGTGCTCGCCGGGGGCGTGGCGGCCGTTGTACAGCTGCCACAGCTCGGGGCGCTGGCGGCGAGGGTCCCACTGGGAGAACTCGTCGCGCAGCGAGAAGACCCGCTCCTTGGCGCGCGCTTTCTCCTCGTCGCGGCGGCCGCCGCCGAACACGGCATCGAAGCGGTGCTCCTGGATCGCCTCGGTCAGCGGAATGGTCTGCAGCGGGTTGCGGGTGCCGTCGGGGCGCTCGCGGAGCTTCCCGGCGTCGATGTACTCCTGCACGGAGGCGACATGCAGCCGCAGCCCGTGTTCGGCGACCGTGCGGTCGCGGTAGTCGAGGACCTCCGGGAAGTTGTGCCCGGTGTCGACGTGCAGCAGCGTGAACGGAACCGGCGCCGGCGCGAACGCCTTCAGCGCCAGGTGCAGCATCACGATCGAGTCCTTGCCGCCGGAGAACAGGATCACCGGCCGCTCGAACTCTCCCGCCACCTCACGGAAGATGTGCACCGCCTCGGACTCCAGGGAGTCCAGGTGGCTGAGTGCGTACGGATTGTCGGTGCCTTCCGACACAGTCGCGACGGTCGTCACGCTGCACCCCTCTCGCTCAGCAGCGCGTACAGCTCCGCCGCGGACTCCTGCACGGTTTGCTGGTGCGACTCGATCCGCAGGTCCGGCGACTCGGGCGCCTCGTACGGGTCGTCGACCCCGGTGAGCCCGCTGATCTCGCCCGCCGCCTGCTTGGCGTAGAGCCCCTTCACATCGCGTACGGAGCACACCTCGACCGGAGTCGCGACATGCACCTCCAGGTACGCGGTGCCCTCGGCCTGGTGACGCCTGCGTACCGCGTCCCGGCTGTCCGCGTACGGGGCGATGACCGGGACCAGCACCTTCACGCCGTTGGCCGCCAGCAGTTCGGCGACGAAGCCGATCCGCTGGACGTTGGTGTGCCGGTCCTCGCGGGAGAAGCCCAGACCCGCGGAGAGGAACTCCCGGATCTCGTCGCCGTCGAGCACCTCCACCCGGTGGCCCTCGCCGCGCAGCCGCCCGGCCAGTTCGTACGCGATGGTGGTCTTGCCCGCGCTCGGCAGACCGGTCAGCCAGATGGTGGCTCCGCTCTCCGTCACGCTCATCGAACTCTCCTGATCAGTCGTCATCAGTCGTGCAGCCCGCACTCGGTCTTGCCCCGCCCGGCCCAGCGGCCGGCGCGCACGTCCTCGCCCTCCAGCACCCGGCGGGTGCAGGGCCTGCAGCCCACGGAGGCGTAACCGTCCATCAGCAGCGGGTTGGTGAGGACCCCGTGCTCCGCGATGTACGCGTCGACGTCGTCCTGCGTCCAGCGGGCGATCGGCGAGATCTTGACCTTCTGCCGCTTCTCGTCCCAGCCGACGACCGGGGTGTTCGCGCGGGTCGGGGACTCGTCGCGACGCAGCCCGGTCGCCCAGGCCGCGTACGACGTCAGGCCCTCCTCGAGGGGCTTGACCTTGCGCAGCTTGCAGCACAGGTCGGGGTCCCGGTCGTGCAGCTTCGGCCCGTACTCGGCATCCTGCTCGGCCACCGCCTGCCGCGGGGTCAGCGTGATGACGTTGACGTCCATCACGGCCTCGACGGCGTCACGCGTGCCGATCGTCTCCTCGAAGTGGTAACCGGTGTCGAGGAAGACCACATCGACGCCCGGGAAGACTCGGGACGCGAGGTGCGCCACGACCGCGTCCTCCATCGAGGAGGTGACGCAGAACCGCTTGCCGAAGGTGTCGGCGGCCCACTGCAGGATCTCCGGCGCGGAGGCGTCCTCGAGTTCCCGGCCCGCTCGCTCGGCCAGCTCCCTGAGCTCCTCGGCCCCGAGTCTCTTGTGCTGAGTCTGCGTCATATCCTGTCCCGTTCAACGTCGTTGCGCTGCAGCCCTCGGGTCAGCAGGCCCAGGAACTTGAGCTGGAACGCGCGGTTGCAGGAAGCACATTCCCAGGCACCGTGCCCGGTCTCGTGCGGGCGCAGGTCCTCGTCGCCGCAGTACGGGCAGTAGAACGGTGCGGCGCGCTCGCTCATGACAGCGACTCCGCACTGGCCCGCGCCGCCCAGGTTGCGAACCGCTCGCCGTCCTCGCGTTCCGCCTGGAACCGGCCCAGCACCCGCTCGACGTAGTCGGGCAGCTCGGCGGAAGTGACCTTCAGGCCACGGACCTTGCGGCCGAAGCCGGCCTCCAGGCCCAGTGCGCCACCGAGGTGCACCTGGTATCCCTCGACCTGGTTGCCGTCGGCGTCCAGGACGAGCTGGCCCTTGAGGCCGATGTCCGCGGTCTGGATGCGGGCGCAGGCATTGGGGCAGCCATTGATGTTGATGGTGAGCGGCTCGTCGAACTCCGGCATACGGCGCTCGAGTTCGTCGATCAGTGACGCACCGCGTGCCTTCGTCTCGACGATCGCCAGCTTGCAGAACTCGATGCCGGTGCAGGCCATCGTGCCGCGGCGGAAGGGCGAGGGCCTCACCTGGAAGCCGAGCGCCTCGAGTTCCGTGACCAGGGAGTCCACCTGGTCCTGCTCGACGTCGAGGATGAGCATCTTCTGCTCGACGGTGGTGCGCAGCCGGTCCGAGCCGTGCGTGGCCGCCAGGTCGGCGATCTTGGCCAGCGTGGAGCCGTCCACCCGGCCGACCCGGGGCGCGAACCCGACGTAGAAACGGCCGTCCTGCTGCTGGTGGACACCCACGTGGTCGCGCCAGCGGCTGCTCGGCTGCTCGGGGGCGGGCCCGTCGATCAGCGGGCGCTTCAGGTACTCGTCCTCCAGTACCTGGCGGAACTTCGCCGGGCCCCAGTCGGCCATCAGGAACTTCAGCCGGGCGCGGGTGCGCAGCCGCCGGTAGCCGTAATCACGGAAGATCCCCACTACACCGGCCCAGACGTCCGGGACCTCGTCCAACGGTACCCAGGCGCCCAGCCGTTCGGCGAGCCGTGGGTTGGTGGAGAGCCCGCCACCGACCCAGACGTCGAAACCCGGACCGTGCTCGGGGTGGACCACGCCGACGAACGCGATGTCGTTGATCTCGTGGACCACGTCCTGCACCGGGGAGCCGGAGATCGCGGTTTTGAACTTGCGCGGCAGGTTGGAGAATTCCTTGTTGCCGATGTAGCGGTCGTGGATCTCGTCGACCGCGGGCGTGCCGTCGATGATCTCGTCGGCGGCGATCCCCGCCACCGGCGAGCCGATGATCACGCGCGGGCAGTCGCCGCACGCCTCGGTGGTGGAGAGCCCGACGGCCTCCAGCTTCTCCCAGATCGCCGGGACGTCCTCGATGCGGATCCAGTGCAGCTGGATGTTCTGCCGGTCGGTGATGTCTGCGGTGCCGCGCGCGTACTCCTGCGAGATCTCGCCGATGACGCGCAGTTGCGCGGTGCTCAGCCGGCCGCCGTCGATCCGCACCCGCAGCATGAAGTACGTGTCGTCCAGCTCCTCGGGCGCCAGGATCGCGGTCTTGCCCCCGTCGATCCCGGGCTTGCGCTGGGTGTAGAGACCCCACCAGCGCATGCGCCCACGAAGATCGTTGGGGTCGATCGAGTCGAATCCGCGCTTGGAGTAGATCGTCTCAATGCGTGTCCGCACATTGAGACCGTCGTCATCCTTCTTGAACTGCTCATTGCCGTTGAGCGGAGTGTGGTGTCCCACGGCCCACTGGCCCTCGCCACGGTGGCGTCCGGCCTTGCGGCGGGGCGTGGTGGTCGCAGGCTGTTCCGGGGTGGAGGCCATGACAATACGTCCTTCGGGACTGCGGGAGGGCGGCTCTGAACTGCACACTCGCGCTGAGGCGCGGCGGTGCGCAGGAGTTGCAGAGAAGGGAGAAAGGGGGGAACGCGGCGGGTGCTGGGACTCTCAGCTCGCCGGACAGATGGCGCTGGACATGCGGCCGAGGTCGACGTGGCGTCGACTCACCAAGGCAATCCCAGTTCCAGGCATGACGGAAGCCTGTCACGCGCGTCTCAGGACAGTCCACCACTATCCATGATGTGGACGAGGCCGTCCCGAACCGTGAGATGACGTGGTGACGGTCACGCTGAGGTGAGCCCGTTCGGATCCGTATGAGCCGCTAGGGCGTGTTTCGAAAGTCCCGCCTGCCGGGCAACCGCACATACCCGGCGGACACACGGCGATCCGGCGCTGAGCCTCGCACGGCGGGGCGCCACAGGTGGTCCCGGTTCCGGGACGGACCCGCGGCGCGCGAGGCACCGGCCCGACTTCTACCGCTGCGCCCCCGGCCACGGCCCCGGCGTGGCCACCTCCGGCTCCAGCTCCACCTTCGTGTCGAAGAGCCGGAACCCGCGCCGCAGGTAGTTGTCCATCGCGTGCGGGCCGTCCTTGGAGCAGGTGTGCAGCCACACCCGCTTCGTCGGCGTCCGCTCCGGCCAGCGCTCCGCCAGGTCCCAGGCGCGTGCGGCCCCGTAGGCGAGCAGATGGCCCCCGATCCGGCGGCCGCGGAATGCCGGGATCAGTCCGAAGTACATGATCTCGACGACGCCCTCGTCCTGCGGGTCCAGTTCGATGTACCCGGCCGGGGTCCCGTTCTCGTACGCCACCCAGGTCTCCGCACCGGGCCGGTCCAGGGCCTCCTGCCACTGCGCGTACGTCATCGAGAGCCGGTCGGTCCACTGGATGTCGCCCCCGACCGCCGTGTACAGGAACCGGCTGAACTCGGGCAGCGGCACCGCCGACCGTACGATCCGGATGTCACCCTCGGGGGCTGCGGCGGGCCGCAGGTCGTCGGGGGAGGTCTGCTCCAGGGACCAGATGGTCACCTCGGCGGCGGCTGTGCGTTCCGTGTTGCTCATGGCTGTCAGGGAATCATGCCGTGCAGCTCTGGCCAAAGCCTGTCCCGCGGTACGGACTGGAGGACTCCGGTTCTCCGGTCACCCCGTCGTACGGGCCCTGACCACTATTGGAGCCGTCGAGTGCGGCAGCAGATCGCCCGGATGCTCCGGGTGGATCACCTCCACCTCGACGCCCTCGCCGAAACGGTACGGGCGGTGCGCCAGCACCTCAGCCAGGTGGCGCCGCATCCGCGAGATCTCGGCCCGGACCGTCACGGTCCGCGTCGCGTCGCCGAAGATGTCCTCCGCCAGTTCGGACGCCGTCCGCCCCTCGCGGTGCAGCGCCAGCATGTACAGCAGCTCGGCATGGCGCGGCGAGAGCCGCTGGGTCCAGGTGCCGACCGGGCCCACCACATTGACCACGAGACCGCGCGGCCGGCTGAGGTCGAGGACCACCCGGCGCGGCGGACCCTCCGACGGACCGTCCGCCACCTGCACGAGCCAGCCGCCGGGCAGCGGCTCCACCCGGCACATACCGAGCGACGGCAGCCACACCCGGCCCGGCTGCAGCGACTTCGGCAGCGGCAGCCTGGCCACCGGCGGCATCCCGGTGACCGCCGCCAGCCAGCCGCGCGTGTCCACCGCCATCGCCCGGCCGCCCAGCCGGGCGAGCAGCGGCGCGGCCACCGACCGCAGCCGGTCGATCGCGATCAGGTGCCGGGTCCGGATCTCGCTCTCGGCGAGCCGGGCCACCGAACCGACCAGGGCGAGCGTGGTCGGATGGAAGGTGGACGCGGACCCGCTGATGTCGACGATGCCCATCATCCGGCCGTCCCGCGGGTCACGGACCGGGGCCGCCGCACACGTCCAGGGGTGCAGGCTGCGGACGAAGTGTTCGGACGAGTGGACCTGCACGGGGGCGCGCTCGGCGAGCGCCGTACCGATCGCGTTCGTGCCCGCGACGGCCTCGGACCAGGCGGCGCCCTCCTCCAGGCAGATGCCGTCGGCCCGGCGCAGCACCCCCGGATTGCCCTGCCGCCACAGCACCCGTCCCTCGGCATCGGTGACGACCACGATCTGCTGCGCGGCGTCGGCGATGGAGACCAGCCCTTCGCTGAGCAGCGGCATCACCTCACCCAGCGCCGAACTCCGGCGCCGGTGCTCGATCTCGTCCGGCTCCAGCAGCACGCTCTCCGTGGACTGCTCCGGATCGATGCCACTGCGCCGCACCCGCTCCCACGAGGCACCGATCTCGGCCCGCGGCGCGACCGGCATCCGGTCGCCGGCCTGCTTCGCCTCCCGGGCCTTGTGGAGCAGGCGCGTGGCCCGCTCCGAGTCCATGGCCGCCAGCCGTGTCACCTCGGCAGCATGTGTCCCCACTGTCGAAATCCCCCCAGATACGAGGGCCGGGTCGGCGGCCCACGGGTCCCATCCTGCCGTTGCGGGGTTCCCGATAGTGCGCACTCCACGCAATGGTTGCAACCCTTTGCAACTCTGGCGGGGACCCACAGGTGCGTACGAGAGTGGCGCAACACCGCACGGCGGAGCCTGTGCCCTGTTGCTCGGTGTGCACAGCATGGAGGGTGGTGCCGTGTCGGCGCAGCACCACCCTCTGTCGCTTTAGACCGACCGGCAAATGGGAGGCGGCGTCGCGGGGCTGGGCACTCACATCTGCGGCGTTGTCGTCAGTCAACAACTCCCCCATAGCTCTGAAGGCATGGGGGGACCCCCTTCGCGTTGCCTCCCTCCTCCGCCTTGCAGCTGCACGCACCCAGCCCCGCTCCTTCTCCCACCCCCCATGTGCCGGTCGGTCTTATCGGGCGGATCAGGGCGCGACGGGCCGTGCGCGCTCCACGATCGACGCCAGGTCCAGGCTGTGCGGCAGCGTCCCGAACGCCGCACCCCAGTCCCCGCCCAGCCGCGACGCGCAGAACGCGTCGGCGACCTCCGGCGGCGCCCAGCGGACCAGGAGCGAACCCTGCAGTACCAGCGCCATCCGTTCGACGAGCCGGCGGGCCCGCGCCTCGATCCCGTTCAGATCGGCGAGTTCGGTCAGCATGTCCTTGATCGCCCCGTCCAGCCGGTGATCGGCACCGCGCGCCCTGCCGACCTCCTGGAGGAACGCGTTCAGCGCGTGCGGTTCGCGCTGCAGCGCCCGCAGGACGTCCAGGGCCTGTACGTTTCCGGAGCCCTCCCAGATCGAGTTGAGCGGCGCCTCGCGCAGCAGCCGCGGCATCCCGGACTCCTCGACGTAACCGTTCCCGCCCAGGCACTCCAGCGCCTCGCCCACCATGGGGGTGCACCGCTTCGTCACCCAGTACTTCGCCGTGGGCACCGCGATCCGCAGAAACGCGGCCTCCGCCTCCGTACCGGCGTCGTACGCGGCGGCCAGCCGCAGTGCCAGCACCGTCGCCGCCTCGGACTCCAGCGCCAGATCGGCCAGTACGTTCCGCATCAGCGGCTTCTCGATCAGCACCCCGCCGAACGCGCTGCGGTATGTGCAGTGGTGGACCGCCTGGGCGACCGCCTGCCGCATCAGCGCCGCCGAACCGGTCACACAGTCCAGCCGGGTCGCCGCCACCATCTCGATGATGGTGCGGACCCCGCGTCCCTCCTCGCCCACCCGGCGTGCCCACGTCCCGTCGAACTCGACCTCGCCCGACGCGTTGGACCGGTTGCCCAGCTTGTCCTTGAGTCGCTGGATCGCGAACACGTTGCGGGTGCCGTCGGGCAGCACCCGGGGCAGCAGGAAGCACGTCAGCCCGCCGGGTGCCTGCGCCAGCACCAGGAAGCCGTCGGACATCGGCGCCGAACAGAACCACTTGTGCCCGGTGAGCAGATACTCGCCGTCGGCGGACAGCGGCTCGGCCCGTGTCGTGTTGGACCGCACATCGGTGCCGCCCTGCTTCTCCGTCATGCCCATGCCGAAGAGCACGCCGGTCTTCTGCGCGGCGGGCCGGAGCCCCCGCTCGTACACCGGCGACGTCAGGCGCGGCTCCCACTCGGCGGCCAGCTCCGGATCGGTCCGCAGCGCGGGCACCGCCGCGTGCGTCATCGACAGCGGGCAGCCGTGCCCGCCCTCGGCCTGTGTCCACACCAGGAACCCGGCCGTGCGCCGCACATGCCCGTCGGGCCGCCCCCAGGCATCGGTCAGCCCGGCGGCGACCGCGTGCCCGAGCAGCCGGTGCCAGGACGGGTGGAACTCCACTTCGTCGATGCGATGCCCGTACCGGTCATGGGTGCGGAGCTTCGGCGGATTCTCGTTCGCCTGCGTGCCCCACTCCTGGACCTGAGCGGACCCCGCGGCCCGGCCCAGGTCGTGCAGTTCCTCGCGCACCTCCGCCAGCCGTTCGGGCGTGAGGTGCCGCTCCACGGCCTCGGTGAGCGCGCGGTCGGCCGCGAAGACGTCGTAGCCGACCAGCGGCGGGACCTGATTGGACACGGTGTGGGTGGTGGCTGCCATGCGGATACGGTAAGGATGTGCAGGCAGCAAATGAAACACCCGAGCGGCCACCGGGTCGGCTCCACCGGGCCCGAGTCCTCTACCGCAACGTATCCAAGCGGCAGATGGTCTGGCAGTTGCTCAAGGACACCGTCAACTCGTGCATGGAGTACCGCATTCTGGGACTCGCGGCTGAGGCGGCGTTCTTCACCCTGCTGTCCCTGCCGCCCCTGCTGCTCGGCCTGATCGGACTGCTGGGGTACGTCGACGAGTGGACCAGTACGACCACGGTCGCCTCCATCGAGCGCAATATCCTCAGCGCGGCGCAGACGGTCCTGTCCGAGCGGGGTGTCAACGACTTCGCGAAACCACTCCTGGCGGACGTCACGACCAGTGCCCGGCCCGATGTCATCTCGATCGGTTTCGCGATCGCGCTCTGGTCCGGGTCCCGCGCTGTGAACGTCTTCATCGACACGATCACCGTGATGTACGGCCTCGACGGCCAGCGCGGCATCGTCAAGACGCGGCTGCTCTCCTTCCTGCTGTACATCGTCGCGCTGCTGCTCGGCGCGGTCGTACTGCCGCTGCTGGTGGTCGGCCCCGACCGGGTCGTGGAGTTCATCCCGTGGGGCACGGAGGTCATCAGCGTCCTGTACTGGCCGCTGGTGATCCTGCTGACGATCGCTTTCCTGACGACGCTCTACCACGTGTCCGTGCCGGTCCGGTCGCCGTGGATGGAGGACGTGCCGGGCGCGCTGGTGGCGCTCGCCATGTGGGTGGTCGGCAGCTTCCTGCTGCGGATCTATCTGACCAGTACGGTCGAGGGGCCGACGATCTACGGGTCGCTTGCCGCCCCCATCGCCGTGCTGCTGTGGATCGGCATCTCCGCGTTCGCGGTACTGGTGGGGGCGGCGGTCAACGCTGCCATCGACCGGGTGTGGCCGTCGGTGGCGACGGCCGCGGCACGTGCGGCCAACGACCGGGCGCGGGCCGCCCAGGCCGCTGAACTGGTGGCGCGGACGAAGGCGGAGTGCGACGAGGACGGTGACAGTCCCTATATGCCGTCCGAGTTCCCGGAGCGGTGGTCGCGGTTCCTGCCGCCGGACGATGTGAAGTCCCGGCTGCTGCAGCCGAGGGGCGAGAAGGACATCGCCAAGGACCCGGAGCAGGAGACGAAGAGGTCCCGGGAGTCCCGTTCGTAGGGGTCACAGCCATGGGCGACACGTACGAGGAGTGGGAGTCCCGGTTCGGCGGGGCGGTCGTCTGGACCCGGCAGGTCTCCGAGGGGCCTGTCGGACCGGTACTGCCCGATGGTTGCATGGACTTGCTCTGGATCGACGGCCGACTGCTCGTCGCCGGGCCCGACAGCCACGCGTACGAGCCCGCCGGGGCGACCGGCGGGCGGTTCACCGGCATCCGGTTCGCTCCCGGCACCGCTCCGGCGCTCCTCGGCGTACCGGCGGACGAACTGCGTGACCAGCGGGTCGAGCTCGCCGATCTGTGGCCGACCGCCCAGGTGCGGGTACTCGCCGAGCGCATCGCCGATGCCGCCGACCCCGCCGCGGCCCTGGAGACCGTGGCACTGCGGCGGGCGGCCGTGACCGGGCCGGCGGACCCGCTGATGCGGTACGTCGCCGTGCAGCTGGCGCGGGGCCGGTCCGTCGCCGACACCGCGCACACGGCCGGTCTCGGCACCCGCCAACTGCACCGCCGTTCCCTGGCGGCCTTCGGCTACGGGCCCAAGACCCTGGCCCGGATCCTGCGACTGCAGCGCGCGCTCGCTCTCGTACGGTCCGGAACGCCGTACGCCGAGGCGGCGCTCACGGCGGGCTGTACCGACCAGGCGCATCTCGCGCGGGAGATGCGCGAACTGGCCGGTACGACCCTGACCGCCTACTGCGAGGCGTCGGCGAACAGCGACACCGCGCAGCCGTCCGGGTCGAGGACCACCGCGTAGCGCTGCCCCCACACGGCGTCCCACGGCTTCAGATGGCCCCGGTACCCGGCGCCGGTCAGATCGTCGTACACCGCGTCCACCTCCGCCGGACCGTCGCAGCGGAACGCGAGCCCGACCCGGTCGCCGCCCCGCGTACCGGACCACTCGGGGTCGTAGGAGCGGACGACGTCCTCGGTGTCCCACATGAGGCGCTGCCCGCCCGGCAGGGTCACTTCGACATGGGGTGCGGAATCCGCTCCGGCCGGGATGTCGAGCCCGAGCCGGCGGTAGAAAGCGAGCGATGCGGCCAGATCCGCGGTCGTGATGCCGATCGCGTCGAGTCGTGGAGTCATGGCCCGAACGTAGAACGGAAACGCGCCACGGGTCTTGTACGAATCGGTCATCCCTTGCCCGGCTGCGGGGGCGTCGGGGCGGGTGGCCTAGATTTTCGGTGCGGACCGGGGGTCTCGACCAGGGGGAACGAAGGGGACGAGGGGATCGAGGAGATGGGACGGGGAAGAATTCTTGCGCCCGGGCTTGGTGATTCTCGGGTTCGGCACGCTGATCGCGGCGGCGCTGCTGGGGCTGATCCGGCTCGCGGGCTGGTCACACCTCTAGGGCCGGTTTCGAAAGGAGCGTCGTCCGCCCGCCAGGCAGGCGGGACAACACGCCCTACGATCACGGCATGGCGAAGCGCAAGGTGCACCGCAGGGCCGAGAAGGTCCTGGGTACGGATCCCTCGGCCCTGGTGTGGTGCAGCATCCCGAGGGCCATACCGAAGCCGCCCGAGGACGTGCACCGGGCGGCGGGCAAGGGGCGGCTGAAGGGGCGCCACCACTGGCTGGTGTACGTGGGCGCGGTGGCGTTCTGTGCTGTCATCATCCCGATCTATCTGATCGACATGCTCGGGAAGCAGATCGGCCGACTCTTCGAGGGCCGGTCGCAGCGCAATAAGCCCAGCCGGAGGAGAGAGACGCCGGCCAGGGACCGCGGGCCCGGGAACGGTGTCTTCGACGGGAACTGGAATCTGGCGGCGGGCCAGCTGATGCTGCGCTGGTTCTCGCAGTCGCCCAGTCCGCGACGGCTGGTCCTGCTGGACCGGGACCGTATCTGTGTCGCCGCCTCGCCGCGCCGCCGTCTCGCGGCCACCAAGGCCGACGACTTCGAGATCGTGGCGGAATTCAGGGCCGACGAGGCGCGCATCGAGGCGGAGGCGGGGCAGCCGCGAGGCTTCGCCGCCTTTCGCATCCGCTTCGCGGACGGCTCCTGGCTGGAGCTCGGCGGTCTGGCCGAGCCCGAGGACGCCGACCACTTCCTGCGGACTGCGGCGGCCCGAGCCGGAGCCTGATCCCGGCTGTGGATGCTCCGCGATGGGGGCGTGTCCGCCTGTCGTCCTTACCGGGCCTCCCGGCCGATGCCGGAAGGCCCGTGGTGAAGGGTTGTCACATGCCGCTGAGAGCAGGTTCGAGGCTGGACTCGTCCACCGGCGACTGGGGGGCGTCGTGATGCCTGAACAGTTTGCTGGGCCACCACATCCATCGACCCACGTCCAGGGTCAGCGCGGTGACCAGCACCGAGCGGACGATCATGGTGTCCAGCAGCACGCCGAACGCCACCGCGAACCCGAGCTCGGCCGCGAACACCAGCGGCAGCGAGGCCATCGCCGCGAAGGTACCGGCCAGCACCAGACCCGCTGAGGTGATCACACCCCCGGTGGTGGACAGCCCCATCAGCGCGCCGCGCCGGGTGCCGTGCAGCAGTGTCACTTCGCGCACCCGGGTGACCAGGAAGATGTTGTAGTCGATGCCCAGGGCGACCAGGAACACGAACGTCAGAAGCGGGAAGGAGGCTTCCGCCCCGGCGAAGTGGAACACGTGGTTGAACATCAGACTGCTCACGCCGAGGGCCGCTCCGAACGACAGCACCACCGTCGCCATGAGCAGCAGCGGGGCGACGATCGCCCGCAGCAGCAGCGTGAGGATCAGGAACACCACGACCAGCACGATGGGGATGATCACCTTGGAGTCACGGGCGGCCGCTTCTTGCGCGTCGAGAGCGATCGCCGTGTTGCCGCCCACTCGGGCATCCGCCCCCTCGATCCCGTGGACCGCGGTTCTGACCCGCTCGACGGTGCGCATCGCGGCCGTGCTGCTGGGATCGTTTTCGAGCTCCCCGAGCATGATGGCCTCGCCATCCTTGACCATCGGCGCCGAGGCGTCAGCGACTCCTGGGACGCTGGACAGCGCGGTCTTCACCTGCTCCGCCGAGGCGGCCTTGGCCACGACGTAGATGGGGTCGCCCGACCCGGCCGGGAAGTGCCTGGACTGGATCTCCTCGCCGACGGCCATCTGCGGCTTGTTGGTGAACTGGTCCTGGGCGGAGAGCCCATCGGCCTTGAGCCCGAACACCCCGATCGCCATGACACCGAGGACGAGCGCGGTGCCGATCCACACGACCCGCGGTCGGCCGGAGACGGCGGTGCCGACCCGGGCCCAGAGGCCCTCGTCGGTCGCCCCGGCCGATCCGTACGACGGCTTCACCGGCCAGAAGATCCAGCGGCCGCAGATGACCAGCAGGGCCGGCATCAGGGTGACCATGGCGAGCAGCCCGACGAGGATGCCCACGGCACAGGCCGGCCCGAGCCCCTTGGTGGAGTTGAGGGTGGCCAGCATCAGCAGCATCAGGCTGACCGCGACGGTCGCGGCGCTGGCGATGATCGCGGGACTGGAGCGGTGCAGGGCCTCCGCCATCGCCTCGTGCCGGTCCTCGTGCCGCTCCAACTCCTCCCGGTATCGCGAGATGAGCAGTAGTGCGTAGTCGGTGGCGGCGCCGAACACCAGCACGGTCAGGATGAAGCTGGTCTGCTTGTTGACGGTGAGTCCGGCGTTCTTCGCCAGCAGGTAGATCACCGCTTCCGACGTGACCAGGGCGACGCCCACGGTCAGTAGTGGCAGCAGTGGCAGCGACGGGCTGCGGTAGGTGAGCAGCAGGATCACGACCACCACCAACGCGGTGATCGTTGTCAGGCCGCCTCCTCCACTGAAGGCCTTGATCGAGTCGGATGCGTAACCTGCCGGTCCGGTGACGTGGAACCCGAGACCGCCCGCGTTCTCTTCGCCGACCTTGGCCATCGCGTCGACGACCTTGCCGATCCCTTCCCAGCCCGACTTGTCCTTGTGGACCTGGACCACGGTCTGGATGGCCTTGCCGTCCTGGGCCTTCAATGGGCCCTGTGGCTGCCCCACGACGTTTTCGATGCCCTTGAAGGCTTGGGCGTCGGCTCGGGCCTTGGTCATGTCGGCATCGGTGACGCCCTCGGGCCGGTCGTAGACCACAATCGCAGGCATCGTATCGGCAGGCTGGAACTTCTCGGCTCGGTCGACGACCTTGGTCGACTCCGCGTTACTGGGCAGCCAGGCCGAATTGTCGTTCTTTTCAACGTCGCCGAGCTTGCCGGCCAGCATGAGGGCCGGGACCAGCAGGGCCACCCAGAGGGCGAGGATGACCCATTTCGTCACCCTGCCACTGGGAAGGGCCGCCATTCTGCGCATCATGTGGATTCCTCGGCGTTCAGTCGACGTGGGAGAGCTTGTCGGGATTGGCGACGACGTAGATCCCGCACACCTGGCCGCCGTCCGGAGTGAGGTCAAGGACGAGGACGGCGTAGAGGGTGTCGCCGGCGAACAGCAGCGCTGACGGGTCGCCGTTGACGCTGCGGTAGGCGATGTCGAGGCCCTTGCCGGAGTGGGGGGCGGCCGCGGCGAGCAGGCGCGCGACCTTGTCCCGGCCGTGGAGCGGCCGCTGGCCCGCCGGTGCCCTGCCCTTGCCTCCGGCGTCACCCCACAGGGTCACGTCCGGCGCCAGGGTCTGCAGGAGGGCGTCCAGGTCGCCGCCGAGCGCGGCGGCCAGGAACCGTTCGGTCACCTGCTGCTGGACGTGCGGGTCGGGATCGTAGCGGGGGCGTCGAGCATGGACGTGCTCGCGGGCGCGATGGGCGAGCTGGCGAATCGCCGAGGGGCTGCGGCCGAGGATTTCTGCGATCTCGGTGTGGGCGTAGCCGAACACCTCGTGCAGGACGAACACCCCGCGTTCCAGTGGAGTGAGGGTTTCCAGGATCACCAACAGCGCCATCGACACCGACTCGGCACGCATGGCAGCATCAACGGCATCGTCGGGGACGGGCGTGTCGGTGAGGGGGTTGACGAGCGGGTCGGGCAGCCATGGTCCGACGTAGGTTTCACGACGGCGACTGATGGTGGCCCGGTGGGCGAGGGCCCGGTTCACCGCGATCCGCACCAGGTAGGCGCGCGGGTTGTCGATCCGCTCAGCGCTCGGCGCCTGGTTTCTGGTCGTCCACGACAGCCATGTCTCCTGCAACACGTCCTCGGTGTCGGCGACGCTGCCGAGCATGTTGTAGACGATGGAGAACAGCAGCTCACGGTGGTCGTGGAACACCTGTGTCGCGGTGTTCGCCACCGGAGCCGACTTCGCCGCCTGCGGGCTGCCTTCTGATGAGGCTGCCTGTGAGTCCGGCGGGGGGTAGTGCATCGTAGGGCCTCCTGTCGCGGATGCATTCCGAACTGAGAGCGACCCAGGCACCCGGAGTGTGACATCCACCCCGGAAATGTGATCCACATCTCACCAATGGCCTGCGATGTCACCTGCGATGTCATACCGAGACGTCGTCTTGATCGCTGGCTGGACGTCAGACTTCGGCAGGCGAAGAGGAGTCTGGCTGCGATCGTGCGGGGTGCGGCCCCTGTGTCAGGACCGGTTCGCACGCGTCGTGCGAATGACGACGAGCACTCGGTCAACGCCTACGAGCATGGCAACGCAAGGCCCGACGAATTCCTGCTGGCCTGGATCGAGTTGATCGCTTCCTGCCTGCACCGCCGGTCACTGTCCATCGTCGAGGCCGGCGCCCGGGCATGCTCTCCGCTGCGATGGCGCGCTGGACCGAGGCCCAGGCTCACCGCCCAGACCGGTCTCGCCCTCACAGCCGAACGTGAGGAACGTAGACGCACCCCGGTCCTGGTCCTGGACGAGGCTCACCTGCTCGACTACGAACAGCTCGAAGCCATCCGCATGCTCACCAACACCGCGATGGACCAGGACTCGCCGCTGTCCTGCCTGCTCGTGGGCCGGCCCACCCTGCGACGGACGATGAAACTCGCTGTCCTCGCGGCCCTCGAACAGCGGACCGCCCTGCGCTACACGATGCCCGGCATGGCCGCGACCGAGACCGCCAGCTACATCAAGCACCACCTCGTACTCGCCGGCCGGGCCGATCAACTGTTCACCGAGGACGCCATCGCGCTCGTCCACACCACCGCCCGCGGATTTCCCCGCGCGGTCAACAACCTCTGCCTGCAAGCCCTGGTCGCCACCTTCGCCACCGGTAAGTCCCTCGTCGACGAGAAAGCCGCCCAGTCCGCCGTCACCGAAGTGCTCGACTGAACAGCCAGGCTCCGCAAGCCACGGACACCCTGCACAGGAAGGGTCGTTTCAAGCCATGTGAGCGGGATCAGGGCCGCTGATGACCGGCACCTCGGATCATGTCACCATCCCAGGTGCAGCGAGGAGGACTCAGTGCAGTTGCGCAACGTCACACTGGACGACGTCGAAGCCTATGCCCGGATGCGGTGCGACCCCGTAATGATGGCCGACCTCGGCGGCCCGCTGCCGCCCGACGGCATGAAAGACAAGGTGCGTCGAGATGCCCTCGAAGCAGCGGCCGACACCGCCTGGATCAAGATGATTATCCCAGATGCGGACACTCCCGAAGTGGTGGCCGGAACGGTGACCATCTGGTCCCACGACACCGACGACGGACCCATGTCCGAGATCGGATGGATGATCCTGCCGGAATTCCAGGGACACGGCCTGGGCAAGCGCGCGGCCCGCGCCCTGCTCGAACAGGCTCGGAACGAAGACCGCTGGGGAGCCGTGCACGCTTTTCCGGCAACGAGCAATGGGGCCTCGAACGGCATCTGTCGATCTCTCGGCTTCCGGTTCATCGCCGAACAGAATGTGACGTTCGCGGACCGAGTTCTGCGAAGCAACCACTGGGCCATCAACCTCCGCACTGACCTGGTGCCAACATGACATCCACAGATCACACGGCCAGGCGATGCATGCAACCTGCATGAACGGCCGACACCTTGCCGACCACGACGACACCTTGCCCACAATCGCCCCGCTGGGATCACACCAGCGGGGCCTTCTCATTCGGTCCCAGCCGCGTAACGCGACATTGGTCAGACCGTTGCGCAGCACGATCCGGGCCATCGACCAGTGCATCGCCTGCCTTGCCGCCGGACCGCTGTAGCCGAGAGCGAGTGCTTCGTCGACCACATCCTCGCGCCGAGCGGGCGCGGTCTCAGGCCACCCGCTCCCTCGCCGGCGGCACCGCCAGATGGTCCCACTCCGCGTCCGGGTCCGTGAGCCGGTTCAGCCGTGCCGGTACGTCGAACCCGACCAGCAGCACCACGATCACCGTGCCCGCGAACGTCAGCACGGCCAGCGCGCGGCCCAGGTCCATGCCGGACGCGAGATGCGCCCCGAGCACCGGTGCGACGGCGCCGCCCAGTGCTCCCACGTTGTATGTGAAGCCGAGAGCCGCGCCCCGGCTCCGGGTCGGGAAGTGGCCGCCGATGTAGCGCGGCAGCAGCCCCGAGATGCCAAAACTGGTCGCTTGCAGCAGGAAGAGCAGGACGCCGAGCAGCAGCAGATTGTTGTGCACGGCGAAGACCGGATAAACGAAGGCGAGCGATGCCAGCAGCGTCAGGGCGTATGCCTTCTTCGCGCCGATCCGGTCGCCCAGGAAGCCCGCTGTCCAGCAGCCGGCCATCGTGCCGAAGCCCGCGAAGTAGAGGACATCGGTGACCTGGTCGGGGGTGTAGCCCAGCTCCGTCTTCAGATACGTGGGCAGCAGTGCCTGGATCGGCCAGGTGTACAGGAACGCGAAGAACAGCGTCACGATCATCGACAGATACAGCAACCAGCTGCGCTTCCCGCCCAGCTGCACGGCGAACGCGGCGAGCGTCAGGCCGGCGACCACCGACAGCACCGGCACCATCCCCGTACCGGCCGGGGTGAAGATCATGAAGAGAGAGACGGTGGCGAGGACGACGAGCATCGTGTTGACGGTGGCCCGGGCACGGGTGACGAACAGCGGCCGGAACGGATTGGGCTTGGCGCCCTTCTCCGCGACTGACTCCGTCCACTCCTCGGCCTCCGGGAGCGCCCTCCGCATCCACAGCGCGATCGCGATCGGGATCAGGCCCAGGTAGAACATCCAGCGCCAGCCGAGCGACGGCACGACCCAGTTGTAGACCTGTGCGGCGAGCACCGAGCCGACCGAGAAGCCGGAGATCAGGAATCCGCTGGCCCGGCTGCGCAGCTTCGCCGGCCAGCTCTCCATCACGTAGGTGGAACTGGCGCTGTACTCACCGGCCATGCCCATGCCGATGGCGAGCCGGGCGGCGAACAGACTGTGGTAGTTCCAGGCGAACCCGCAGGCGAAGGTGCCGAGCGAGTACAGCAGGATCGAAAGGATCATGGAGAGCTTGCGCCCGAAGCGGTCTCCGATCGCGCCGAGCACCGCACCGCCCAGCCAGCGGGTGATGAACGCACCGGAGATCAGACTGGCCGCCTGCACCGTGCTCAGACCGAAGTCGTCACTGATCTCGGTGAGGACGAGAGTGATCAGCACGAAGTCGAAGCCGTCGAGGACATATCCGATCCAGGCGGCGAAGAACGACTTCCACTGGGCGGGGCTCACCTCGCGGTACCAGGGGAGCGTGGGGGGTGTGGTGGTCTGCACGGTGTCTCCAGGATGCGGCACGGCACTCGCTCTCGAGTGGCCGCCCGCGTGGTGAGGGCTGGTTCAGGGACGGGCTATGCCCGCTACGAAGCGCGTGGTCAGGGCGGTGGGAGCGGTGATGGCGGTGCCGACGACGATGCTGTGGGCGCCGCGGTCCAGGGCCTCGGCGGCCTCTTCGGGGGTGTTGATACGGCCTTCGGCGATCACCGGGACGTCGATCGCGGCGGACAGCGCCGCCACCAGGTCGAGATCGGGGCCGGTCTGCGTCGGCGTCCCGGGCACATAGCCCGACAGCGTCGTCGAGACGAAGTCCGCGCCCTGCGCGGCCGCGGCGACGCCCTCGGCGAGTGTCGACACATCGGCCATGACCAGCGCACCGGCCTCGTGGACCGCGGTGACCAGCTCGGCGAAGGCCGAGCCGTCGGGGCGCGGCCGATCGGTGGCGTCGGCGGCGACGACGGCGGCGCCCGCCTCGGCGATCGCCAGGGCGTGCCGGACGGTCGGGGTGATGTAGACGCCGACGTCGCCGTCCTTCCAGAGCCCGACCACCGGCAGTTCGACGGTCGCGGCGATCGCGGCGACGACCTCCGGCTCATTGGCCCGGATCGCGGCGGCACCACCGGCGGCGGCGGACTGCGCGAGCCGGACCAGGGTGCCGGTCTCCCGCATGGGGTCACCGGGAGGCGCTTGACAGGACACGATCAGCTTGCCCTGGAGGGAGGCGGCCAGTTTCTGCGCGGTCATCGGAGATCTCCTGGCTGGTGGAGAGGGAGAGCGGTGGTCAGGGCTGCGGCGCCGAGCACCGCGGCGTCGTGGCCGAACAGCGGTGCGACCGGTACGAGTCCCCGCAGCGGCGGCATCAGCTCGGCGGCGAACGCCGCGGTGAGCGCATCGGCGTACAGCGAGCCGATCCGGGGGACGCCGCCGCCGACGACGACCCGGTCGGGGCCGAGAGCATTGGCGAGACCGCCGAGCACCTGGCCGGTGGCGGCCGCACCGGTGGTGATGGCGTGCGCGGCATCCGCGTCGCCCCGTCCGGCCCGCTCGGCAACGGTCTCGAGCCGGTCCACCGGGGTGCCGGTGAGCCGTTCGTAGTGGGCGGCGATGCCGGGGCCGGAGGCGATGACCTCCAGGTGGCCGGTGGCACCGCAGGTGCAGGGCAGCCCCGCAGCCTCAGGGCTCGGTAGATGGCCGAGATGTCCGGCGATACCGGAGGCGCCGTGCAGCATCCGCCCGTCGACGGCGACCGCGCCGCCCACACCGGTACCGATCGCGGCGAACAGCAGCGACGCATCGGCCGAACCCTCCGCGACCAGCGCTGCGAGCTCCGGCCCGGCGGTGGCGCGTACGTCGTTGTCGCAGGCCACTGGCAGTCCGGTACGGTCCGCGAGCTCGGCACCGAGCGCGGTGCCCGCCCAGCCGCGGAGCGAGTCGGTGGCGCTGGTGACCCTGCCGGTACGGGGATCGACGACTCCGGCGGCGGCGATGCCGAGCGCGGTGGCGAGCCGCGCCGGGTCGACCTCGGCGGCAGCCGCCGCGAGCGCGTCGAGCACGGCCGGGGCGCCGTCCCGGGCCGGGGTGGGCCGGGTGTGCCGCGCCAGGACGGTGCCGTCCGCACCGAAGAGCGCGGCGGCGATCTTCGTACCACCGAGATCGAGTCCGATCACCGGGGCGCCGGTGGCCGAGGACGGCGGGCTCTGACTCATCGGACCGGGGGCAGGCCGGCGGCGCGCAGCCGCTGCGCCACCAGGGCGACCGACTCGTCGCTCAGCTGGATCTGCGGGAACGCGGTGTCGCCGCACGCGATGATCCCGAGCAGGTGCAGCGCGGCCTTGAACGCCCCGAGCGCCGACGAGCTGCGGCCCATGTCCGCCTCCGGGCCGGCATCGACCATGGCGAACAGGGCGACGAGCCGCTCCTGCTCCTTCGCGGCGAGCGCCCAGTCGCCGGCCCGCGCGGCGTCGTAGAGCCGGACGTACCCGGCCGGGTCGACATTGCCGATGCCCGGCACGACACCGTCGGCGCCGGCCAGCAGCGCCGCGTCCACGGTGAGTTCGGAACCGGTGAGGATGCTGAACTCCGGCGCCGGTCCCTCCCTGCGGCCCTGGCGCCCGCCGAGTTCCACGATCAGCCGGCGCAGCCCGCCCTCGTCGCCGCTGCTGTCCTTGAGGCCGGCCAGCGTGCCGTCCTCGGCGAGCTCGCGTACCAGCGCGGAGGAAAGCTTGCTGTGGACGGCGACCGGGATGTCGTAGGCGAACAGGGGCAGATCGACGGCTGCCCGCAGCCGGCGGAAGTGCTGGGCGATCTCCTTGCCGTGGGTGCGGGTGTAGAACGGTGCGGTCGCGACCAGTGCGTCCGCGCCGAGGCCGGCGGCGGTCCTGGCATGCTCGGCGACGCGCACGGTGGTGGTGTCGATGACACCCGCCAGTACCGGGACGCGGCCGTGGGTCACACGGACGACGGTCTCCAGCGTCGTGGCGCGCTGCTCGTCGGTGAGGTAGGCGACCTCGCTGGTCGAACCGAGCGCGAAGAGTCCGTGCACGCCCCCGCCGATGAGGTGCTCGACCAGCTCGGCCAGAGAGGCGGTGTCGACCTCCCCGTGGGAGTCGAGCGGGGTGCAGACCGGCGGGACGACGCCGTGCAGCGGTGCGGTCAGAGGCATGTGAAGGCTCCAGCTTGTCGGTACACCGATCGCGGCCGGTGGCGGCCGCGCAGGTCGAGACATGAGACGTAAGATGTCCTATGTCTGGCCTCACCTTAAACGGATGCTCCTGCGACCGGTCAAGGGGCAACGGCACCTCGGGAGGATGTTGTGGCGCGGCCCACCGTGGCTCAGGACATAGAACGCCAGGTCAAGGAGCTGATCCTGGAGCGCAGGCTCGGCCCCGGCGACCCGCTGCCCACCGAGGCCGAGCTGATGGGGAGGTTCGGGGTCGGACGTGTCTCCGTGCGCGAGGCCCTGAAGGCGCTCCAGGCTGTCAACGTCGTGGAGATCCGCCGCGGTTTCGGCACGTTCGTCGGCTCGCTCTCCCTCTCGCCGTTCGTCGAGGCGCTCGCTTTCCGCGCGGCCGTCCGGCACGGCCGGGGCGAGCCCGGGCTGGCCGAACTGATGAAGGTGCGGGAGGCGCTGGAGGCAGGGCTGATCGGAGCCGTCACGGCCGGTATGCCGGAAGAGGATCTGGCCGTGCTGCACGGGCTCGTGGCGACGATGGAGGCCGAGGCGCGCACGGGACGCGTCGCGCGCTCCACCGACCGCGCGTTCCACCTCGCGCTCTACTCCTCGCTCGACAATCACCTGCTGAGCGAGGTGCTGGACGCGTTCTGGGCGGCCATGGACCGGGTGTGCGAGGACGTCGACGACGGCCACCAGGACCCCGGGGTCACCTGTGCCCAGCACCGCGAGATCGTCGCGGCGGTCGCGGCGGCCGACGGGGAACGCGCGGTGCGGGCGATGCGCGCACACTTCGACGGTATCCGCATGCGCCTCGAACGCTGACCGGAGCCGAGCCCGCCGGGCCCATCGCGTCCGGTGGACGGAATCGAGCACTCCGGGCGCATGCACCCGACGGGCGAAATGAAGCCTGCCAGGCACATCACGCCCGGCAGGGCGCAGTCGAGCCCGACCGGCGATGGAGGGCGGACCGAGCCGAAGGCCGTGCATTCCCGTCACCGGGATCCGGCAGTGGCGGAGGCGGCGGACCGGATCGTCGACATGGCCGAGCTGACCGGTGCGGCGCGGGCGCCGATGTCCGGCGGCCGCTGAAGGAGCACCCGCGTACGTGCTGCCCGCGGACGGGCAGTGCGTACGCGGGCGCCGCCACCTATCCGACCGGCGTGACCGTCACCGTCCGGCTTCCCGAAGCCCGCTTCCCGTCCGTCTGGTAGGTGGCTGTCAGCGTGGCGCTCCCGGAGGCACCCGTTGCGACCGTGACCGGCACCTTGACGTCGGCTGCCTGGCCCGGCCCGAGGGCGGGCACCGTCACCTGGTGCGTCGTCCAGCCGCCGGGCACGGTCAGGTCGAGCGTGCCCCTGCTCCGCCGTACGTCCATCCTGTTGACGACCCGGACCGTCACCTTCGCGCTCGTGCCTGCCGTCAGGTCCGCGGGCGGAGTGATGGTGATGTCCGCGCAGGTCCCGGCCAGCCACTTCAGATCGAACGACGCGTAGGTGATGTGCTGGTAGTCGGCGCGCTCGTACAGCAGCCCCACCCGGCCGTCCGGCAGTGGTGTCAGCGTCGAGTAGGCGGCGGCGCCCGGATCGACGACCTTCCTGATCGGCCAGGTCTTCCCGTTGTCGCAGGACATCTTCACCGTGAGGTTGCGCCGTGCCGAAGCGTCCTCGGTGTTGCTGAACAGCAGCCAGGACGACTGCGGGTTCGACGCCGGCGCATCCGGGTTGTAGCGGATGACGGACGCGTTGTTCGCCGGGTCGACCAGGTTGGTGTCCTGGGTGAACGGGGTGTAGTTGACACCGCCGTCGGTGGAGTAGGCGATTGTGCGGTACGGCCTGGACCGGTTGTTGAGCATGACCGTGCCGTCGGACAGTTCGACGGTCTTGTTCTCGTCGCCGCCCGGACCGACGGGGTTGCCCATGTGCCAGGTCTCGCCGTGGTCGTCGCTGTACGCGCTGACCGCGTAGTTGGCGCCGTTGTTGCGGACCGCGTACTGCTGGATCAGCCGGCCCCTGTACGTGCCGTGCCGCAGCTGGATGCCCTCGCCGGAAGCCGCGAACATGCCTGACCAGGCTGGGTTCTTGATCTGCTTGGTGATACGGCGGTGGGTCCACGTCACACCGTCGTCGTCAGAGTAGCTGTAGTCGGCCTGCAGGATGTTGGGGTCGGCCTCGTCATTGCCCGTGCCGGAGCCGAAGAAGCCCTGGTTCACCGAACCCGCGTAGAAGAGGAAGATCCGGCCGGTCGTCCGGTCGGTGAGCAGGCTCGGGTCGCCGTAGCCGTTGGGCGCCGCCTCCTTGCGGACCACCTGTTGTTCCTGCCAGGTGACGCCGCCGTCGGTGCTGCGACGCAGCACGACGCCGATATGGCTCGGCAGGTCGCCGAGGGTGGGGCGGGCGTCGTAGGCGGCGAGCAGGGTGCCCCTGACCGAGGTGGTGAGGGCGGGGATGCGGTAGTAGGGCGAGCCCACTCCCGCGACGGTCAGGTCCTGGGAGGTCAGCTTGCCGGCGTCCGGGGCCGCCGCGCCGTGTGCGGTGCCGGTGGCGGTCAGCACCATCAGGGCGGCGGACAGCAGGGCGACGGAGACTCTGCGCTGCATGAACGATTCCTCTTCTCGAAGGAGGGCGGGCGGCCCAGCGGCCGTTCGCCCCGCGAACAGGGAAGGCACCGCGCAGTCCGCGGGCGAGTGGCCCGTCCATGGCATGGAGGTGCCCTCGCGGGACGGTGTGGGGGAGTGGCGCACTGCGCGCCAGGATCAGAGCAAGACGAATGACGTCTGATGTCCTGTTGGCACACGGACCCTAGGCAGCACCGCCGCACTCGTCAAGGGCCCGCCGGGCCAGGCCCCGCGAGCGGCAGGGCCTGGCTCCTTTCCCCGGTGGACGTCGGCGCCCGGTCAGTCCACGGCTGCCGCGTCGCGGGCGCGGGCCTCCGAGATCCGCCGCCTGACCGGGGCGTAGTGCTCGCCCAGCGCCTTCATGAAACCGGCGATGTCACCGGCCCGCGCGGCGTCCACGATGTTCTGGTGGGCGGCGATCGTCGTCGTCTCGTCGGCATGCGTGAATCCGTCGAGATGCGGCGCGACGATCGCATACACGTCCCAGAAGGCCATCGACAGCTGGCCGATCAGCTGGTTGCCGAGCGGTGCCACCAGCAGCGCGTGGAACGCCCGGTCTGCTTCCACGAAGTCGTTCCCCTCCTGCGCCCCGGTCGCGCGCATGGTGGCCACGAGGCCTTCCAGCGAGTCGAGCTGCTCAGGGGTCAGCAACGAGACGATCCGGTCGGCCATCCCGCGTTCGAAGAGCTCGCGTACGTCGACGAGGTCGGCCAACACCTGGAAGTCGTCGTCGGGGGAGAGCAGCCCGCGGAAGGTCAGGCTCTCCACCAGGGCGGACAGGCTCAGCCGGCCGACGTATGTGCCGTGCCCGTGGCGGACCTCGACGATGTCCAGCGCATTGAGGATCTTGACGGCCTCGCGGACGCTGGAACGGCTGGCGCCGAGCGCCTCGCACAGGGCCGGCTCGGTGGGCAGCGGGTCCCCGGGGCGGAGTCGCTCTTCGAGGATGTAGCGCTTGATGCCCTCGACGACTTCCTGCCGGAGCAGCTGCCGGCCGGGCCTCGTACCGGACATATGTGAACTCCCCACCTCTTGACCCCTCTCCATTGTCAAGCTACGTTCCCACGCTATCAAGGCATCAGACATCTGACGTCTGATGCTTCGGGCTTTGCGGTCTTCGTGATCCTGCTTCCGCCCTCGTTCCTTCCCGCCCTTCCGCCCCACCCCCGACGTCCCTGGAGGACCCGTGCCCGAGCTGAGACCAGCCGGTGTCGAGCGCCGCACCTTCCTGCGTTACACCACTGCTGTCGGTGCGGCAGCAGCCATCACGGCGAGCCTTTCCGCATGCGGCGGACCGACCTCGACCGCCGACGGTTCGCCGGGTAAGGGCGGCGGCAGCGGCCTCATCGAGGCCGGTCTCTCGTACCCCCTGTCGACCGGCTTCGACCCGATGATCACCTCGGGCGCGACTCCGTACGCCGCCAACATGCACATCTTCGAAGGCCTTGTGGATCTCGATCCGGCAACGCTCGTGGCCCGCCCCGCGCTCGCCACCGAGATGCCGAAGAAGATCAACGCCACGACCTACCGGGCCACGCTCCGCAAGGGCGCCACCTTCCACGACGGATCACCGGTCACCGCCGACGACGTGGTGTTCAGCTTCGAACGCATCCTGGACCCGAAGAACGCCTCACTGATGGCGCAGTTCGTGCCGTTCATCGACACCGTCGAGGCCATCGACGCGAGCACGGTCGAGTTCAAGCTCCAGTACGCCTTCGCGCTCTTCCCGTCCCGTATCGCGGTGGCCCGGATCGTCCCGAGGAAGATCGTCGAGTCCGACCCCAAGGCGTTCGACGCCAAGCCGGTCGGCTCCGGGCCGTACGCGTTCGTCTCGGCCACCCGCGAGGACAAGATCGTTTTCGAGGCCTACGACAAGTACAACGGCCCGCACCCGGCCAAGGCCAAGAAGATGATCTGGCGCCTGATGTCGGACCAGTCGGCGCGCGTCAGCGCCATGGAGTCCGGCCGGATCCAGGCCATCGAGGACGTCCCGTACATCGACGTGAAGCGGCTCTCCGGCGCCACGAAGACCGAGTCGGTGCAGTCCTTCGGCCTGCTCTTCCTGATGTTCAACACCGCCGACAAGCGGTTCGCCGACAAGCGGGTGCGCCAGGCGCTGCACTACGCCCTGGACACCGAGAAGATCATCTCCACCGCGATGGTCGGCAACGCCGCGGCGGCCACGGGCTATGTCCCGGCCACCCACCCCGACTACCACAAGGCCGCCACCGTCTACACGCACGACGTGGCCAGGGCGAAGAAGCTGCTCGCCGACGCAGGCGTCAATGACCTGTCCTTCACGGTGCTCACCACCGACACCGGCTGGGTCAAGGACATCGCCCCGTTGCTGAAGGAGAGCTGGAAAGCGGCCGGCGTCGAGGTCACGCTCGACATCGCGCAGTCGCCCGCCCAGTACGCCAAGGTCGACAAGGGCGCCTTCGACGTCCTCGTCGCCCCCGGCGACCCGTCCGTCTTCGGTAACGACGCCGACCTGCTGCTGCGCTGGTTCTACTACGGCTTCTGGCCGGAGAGCCGTTACGGCTGGGGCAAGTCCGCCGCGTACAAGCGGGTCAAGCAGCTCCTCGACAAGGCAGCCCAAGCAGCCGACGAGACGAAGCGCAAGGAGCTGTGGGGCCAGGTCACCGACCTCGTCGCCGACGAGGCCGCGCTCTATCCGATCCTGCACCGGAAGCTGCCCACCGCCTGGAACGAGAAGGCGCTGCCCGGCTTCAAGCCGCTGCCCACCACGGGCCTGTCGTTCCTGGACGTCAGCCGCGCCTGACCGCGCACGACTCCCGACCGGGCCGGCGCGGGACACCCGCGCCCGTCATCCGCCGCCGCACGTCCGTCCGACAGACATCCGGCGACGGAACCCGCACGCCAGATCACCCGGTGCCGAACCACCGCACCCGATCACCCGATCCGGTCCACCCCAGCCAGGTGGACCGGACCCGGCCGACCAACCGCAAGGAACCCGACGATGGTTGCTTTTCTCCGGCTCGCGCTGCGCCGCGTCGCGATGATGCCGGTGATGATCCTCGGCATCGCGCTGCTCGTCTTCGTGGTGCTGCAGTTCTCGCCGGTCGACCCGGCCTTCAACGCGCTCGGGGAGAGCGCCACCCCCGAGGCCCGTGCGGCCTTCGCCCAGGCCAACGGGCTGGACGACCCGCTTCCCGTGCGGTACTTCCACTTCCTCGGACAGCTGCTCCACTTCGACCTCGGGATGACCGTCCCGCCGAGCCGGCCCGTCTTCGACCGGATCACGGCCGCCTTCCCGCTCACCGTGCAGCTGACGTTCCTCGGGCTGATCCTCGCGGTCGTCCTCGCCGTCCTGTTCGGTGTGACCGGCGCGATGTACCGGGACCGCTGGCCCGACCAGCTGTTCCGGGTGCTGTCCATGGCCGGGGTCGCCATCCCGTCCTTCTGGCTCGGGGTGCTGCTCATCCAGCAGTTCGCACTGAACACGCCGGTCTTCCCGACCGGCGGATACACCAATCCCGCCGACTCGGTCAGCGGCTGGCTCACCACCATGGCGCTGCCCGCGATCTCGCTCGCACTCCCGGTGTCCGCCTCGCTCGCCCGTCTCGTACGGACGGCGATGGTCGCCGAACTCGACCGTGACTACGTCCGCACCGCCCGCGGCAACGGACTGCCGCCGCTCCTGGTCATCCGCTCCGTGCTGCGCAACGCGCTCGTCACCCCGCTGACCGTGCTCGGCATCAAGGTCGGCTACCTGCTCAGCGGCGCTGTGGTCATCGAAGCGATCTTCGACCTGCCGGGCATGGGCAAGCTCATCCTCGAAGGTGTCACGGGCGGCGATGTCGCCCTGGTCCAGGGCACCGTACTGACCATCGCCATCGCGTTCCTGGTGGTCAACGTCATCGTCGACCTGCTCTATCTGCTGGTCAATCCGCGCATCAGGACGGTGTGACATGTTCGCCACGGGCCGACTGGCCACCAGACTCTCCCGACCGGGCATCGCGTTCCGCGCCCTTCCGGTCACCTCCCGCATCGCGCTCGGCGTGCTGCTCGTCGTCATCCTCGGGGCCGTCCTCGCCCCGCTGATCACCCTGGACCCGCTGACCACCGGCACCCCGGTACAAGCGCCCAGCGGCGCCCACTGGTTCGGCACCGACCGGGCCGGACGCGACGTCTTCGCCCGGGTCGTGCACGGCTCCCGCTACTCACTGATCATCGGACTCGGTGCGACCGCCGTCGCCCTGGCCGCCGGCGCTGCCCTCGGTTCGCTCGCCGCGACCTCCCGCCGGCTCGGCGACGAGTCCGTCATGCGCACCCTCGACATCGTGATGTCGTTCCCGCCGATCGCCCTGGCCGCCGTCCTCGTCGCGGTCTTCGGCACCAGCATCCCGGTGATCATCTTCACCGTCGCGTTCGTCTACACCCCGTCGCTCGCCCGCGTGGTCCGCGCCAATGTGCTGTCCCAGTACGGCGAGGACTACGTCGCCGCCGAGAAGGTCATCGGCGCCCGCCGCGGCTACATCGTGCTGCGTCACGTCGCCGTCAACTGCATGGCCCCCGTCATGGTGTTCGCCACCGTCATGGTCGCCGAGGCGATCATCTTCGAGGCGAGCCTCTCCTTCATCGGCGCCGGAGTGCAGGACCCCGACCCCAGCTGGGGCAGCGTTCTCGCCTACGGCCGGCAGATTCTCCTGGCCGGCGGCTGGTGGGCGACCCTCTTCCCCGGCCTCGCGCTGCTGATCACCGTCCTCGCGCTCAACATCCTCTCCGAGGGGCTCACCGACGCCTCCGCCGCGCCGAAGAGCGCCCGCGCCGCCACCGACCCCACCACGGGCACGGACCCCGACCCGGTCGAGGCCGCGTCCACCGTGGACATCGACGCCGCCCTGACCAAGCTCGCGAACCGCGTCGACGCCACCGAGCCGACCATCACCGCGGTACGTGAGGACGCGGCCGAACTCCTCGTCGTACGCGACCTCGCGATCCGCTTCCCCGACCGCTACGGCGCCACCCCCGTCGTCGACCGGCTGAACTTCACCGTCCACGAGGGCGAGACCCTCGGCCTGGTCGGCGAGTCCGGCTGCGGCAAGTCCATCACCAGCCTCGCCGTGATGGGCCTCCTCGCCCGCAATGCCGAGGTCAGCGGCGAGATCCTCTACCGCGGCCGGAACCTGCTGAAACTCCCGCCGAAGGAACGCCGCGCCCTGATGGGCCCCGAGATCGCGATGGTCTACCAGGACGCGCTCTCCTCCCTCAACCCGTCCGTACTCGTCGGCACCCAGCTGAAACAGCTCACCTCGCGCGGCGGCACGAAGACCCCGGCCGAACTCCTCGAACTGGTCGGCCTCGCCCCCGAGCGCACCCTGCGCAGCTATCCGCACGAGCTCTCCGGCGGCCAGCGCCAGCGCGTCCTGATCGCCATGGCCCTGTCCCGCAGCCCGCGCCTGCTCATCGCGGACGAGCCGACCACCGCCCTCGACGTCACCGTCCAGGCCCAGGTCGTCGAACTCCTCGTCCGGCTCCGCGACGAACTCGGCTTCGCCATGGTCCTCGTCTCGCACGACCTCGCGCTCGTCGGCGACCTCTCGCACCGCGTCGCCGTGATGTACGCGGGCCGCCTCGCCGAGATCGGCCCCACCCGCTCCGTGCTCACCGACCCCACCCACCACTACAGCCGTGGCCTCCTCGGCTCGGTCGTCTCCCTGGAAGCGGGCGCCGGCCGGCTGCACCAGATCCGCGGCACCGTCCCCGCCCCGCAGGGCTTCGGCGAGGGCTGCCGCTTCGCCTCGCGCTGCGCCGCGGCCACCGAGCTGTGCCGCACCGCCATCCCCGGTCTCACGCGGCGTGGCACCACGAACGACCACGGCTTCGCCTGCCACCACCCGGCGCAGGCCGTACTGCTGGAAGGGAGCGCCCTGTGATCAGGCTCGACGGCGTCCACGTACGCCACAAGGCCCGCAGCGGCGGAGTGTTCCGCCGCGACGCGGTGTATGCCCTCACCGACGCCACTCTGGAGGTGGGGCGCGGGGAGATCGTCGGCCTGGTCGGCGAGTCCGGCTGCGGCAAGTCCACCCTCGCCCGGGTGCTGACCGGACTGCAGAAGCCCACCGAGGGCCAGGTCCACTTCCACGGCAGCGACCTGTGGGAGATGTCCGCCACCCGGCGCCGCGACGAATTCGGCTCCGCCGTCGGAGTCGTCTTCCAGGACCCGTCCACCGCCCTCAACCCGCGGCTCACGGTCCGTCAGATCCTGCGTGACCCCCTCGACGTGCACCGGCGCGGTACGCGCGAGGAGCGCGAGGCACGCGTCGAGCAGCTGCTCGACCTGGTCGGGCTGCCCGGCCACACTCTTGCCGCCCTGCCCGGACAGCTCTCCGGCGGCCAGCGCCAACGCGTCGCCATCGCCCGCGCGCTCGCCCTCGAACCGGAGCTGATCGTCGCCGACGAACCGACCTCCGCCCTCGATGTCTCCGTCCGCGCCCAGGTCCTCAACCTCCTCGTCGACCTGCGTGAACGCCTGGGCCTCGGCATGGTGTTCATCTCGCACGACATCCAGACCGTGCGCTATCTCGCCGATCGCATCGCCGTCCTCTACCTCGGCCGCATCGTCGAGGAGGGGCCCGCGGCGGGTGTGGCGGGCGCCCCCATGCACCCGTACACCGAGGCTCTGCTCTCCGCGACCCCCAGTTTGCTGGAGGCCACCGAACGGATCGTGCTGACCGGCCCGGTGCCCTCGGCCACCAACCCGCCGTCCGGCTGCCCGTTCCGCACCCGCTGCTGGAAGGCGGACGACGCGTGCGCCACGGTCTTTCCCGCCCCGACCCTCGGCAGCGGCGAGCACCGCTGGCACTGCGTCCATCCCCAGACCCCCGCGTCCCCCGCCGGGGCATCGGCGGGGGACGCGGGGAGCACCGCATGACCGCCCGAAACCGCTGCCGCACCGGAGTGATCCGGCCCGTCGTCACTCCGCTCACCGTGCACGGCGGGATCGGCCGGCCCTCCCTGGAGCGGGTCGTCGGCCATCTGCTGGACGGCGGGGTCAGCGGACTGTTCGCCCTCGGCAGCTCGGGCGAGACGGCCTGTCTGAAGCCCGGGCAGCAGGACGAGGTCATCAAGGTCATCACGGCCGCGGCCGCCGGACAGGTCCCGCCACCCATGTGATGAGCCCGCCGATGCGCCGTCCGGACGCCGCGGAGACCGCGAGGATCGCCGCGTTCCTGGATCGCGCCGGGCCGTCCCACCTCTGACAGGCCTCCTTACGGAAACAGGTCCGGTAGGACAGCCGAAGCTGTCCTACCGGACCTGTCCGCGATCCAGCGGTTACGTCACTTCTGTCCGGCTCGGGCGCGGCGCATCAGCACCGTGCCGCCGAGCAGCAGGGCGGCGCTCGCTCCGGCTGCCAGGCCGAGGTCGGCGGCGCCGGTGTGGGCCAACTGCAGGCCGGGGACATGCGGGGTACGCGGCACTGTCGTGTCGGTGACGGGCACGGTGGTGGTCGGGGGAACGGTGGTGGGCGGCGGGGTGACGGGGGGAACGGTGATGGGGGGAACGGTGATGGGCGGCACCGTGACGGGCGGCACGGTGATGGGGGGCACCGTGACGGGGGGAACGGTGACGGGCGGCACCGTGACGGGGGGCACCGTGACGGGCGGCACGGTCACGGGGGGCACCGTGACGGGGGGAACGGTGGTGGGCGGCACTGACGTTGACGGCCGGTGCGTATGGGCGCACCCGTTGCCGGACGCGGGGTTCAGCGCACCGACGACATCGACGGAGTTGCCGCAGGCATTGACCGGGATATCGATAGGAGCCTGGATCAGGTTCCCCGACAGCACCCCGGGGGAGTCGCTGGTTGAACCCTCGGCGCTCGCGCCCCGGGTCCCGTTGTCGTCCGGACCGCTGTCGGTGTTCTCGCACCCATTACCGAAGGCCGGGTTCAGCAGCCCGACCACATTGACTGTGTTGCCGCAGAGGTTGACGGGAACGTGTACCGGCACCTGCATGGCATTGCCGGAGCCGATGCCCGGCGAATCGGTGGCCGTCCCGTCGGCCGAGGCATCCGCGAACGCGTAGCCGCCGGCCGCGGTCAGGATTCCTGACGCCGCCGCCATGACGATCACGCTTTTACTCAAGGCTTTTCGCATTAGTTGCCCTTTCTTAGGACATCGTGCGCGGGCGGAATGCCCGCATTTCTTTCACTAGGCGGTGGCAGTTACCGCCGGGGCGGCCGCCCCGGCGGTTCTCCATGTCCGTTTTCGGCAAGCGGTGGTCGCGCCGCGGCGGAATCGGTGAATCTCTGCCGGTCGCGTTCCTGAAGTGCGCTTGTCGACAGTCGTAACGATGGGGAATTGGTGAAGGAAACTCGAAAGTCCACGGGAATTATGTGACCACCCGGACGGGTGACGCACGCATGTTCTCCAGCCGGTTGTTCAGGCGGAACCGCGGGTTTCCGGGCGTGCTCTCGCACGAGTGTCCGTGACGTCCTTACATTCGGGTGAATGAGCAGAACCAAACGCCCTGCGCCGAGTTGGGCAGGGCGCGCTCCGGCATGGGGCGTCAAGTGCGAGAAGGGTTCATCGTGATCAAGATGGTTCTGGCTGCGGGCGCCGTCGCCGCCTCCACAGTCGGCATCTCGGCCACGCTCGCTCCACAGGCGATGGTCATCGGCAGCGACACCGGTGCCATCTCGGCCAACGGCAACGGTGCCTCGCAATCCTTCGGCAACTCCGAGACCCGTGGGGACTGGAGCCCGCAGTTCGGCCTGGTCCAGGGCGGCCTGAACGAGCCCTGCGTCGGCCTCCCGGCCAAGGTCGACGCCGGTGCGCTCCTCGGTGTCGTCCCGGTGGCGGTCCAGGACGTCAACGTCCTGTCCTCGCCGCAGAACCAGCAGTGCACCGAGAACTCCACCCGGGCCAAGGGTGACGAGCCCGTGTCGCGCATCCGGGACACCATCCCGGTGCTCTCCGGCAACGGCGCTTCCATCAGTTGATCCAGTCGCACCGAACTGGCCCGGGCCGCCGGCGTTCCTCCCCTGCGCGGCCCGGGCCTGCTGCTGCCCGCGGCTCGCTCGGCGCATCGGAGATTCCGGATGATTCCGGCGGTGGCGCAGGGCGATTGGGAGATTACGTCATTCGGGCGGATTTCCGTGAATTCTCTCCTTGAAGAGTTTCGTGCACGGACTTACATCGTTACGAATTACAGTGGCGGAGTTACGAGCGATCAGGACAACGCTCGTGCGGCACGAAAGTCGTGACCGCTCCGGACTCCGTCAAAGAAAGGGATGAAAGTGAAGTACACCAAGGCTGCTGCCATCGCCGCCGGAACGCTGATGGCGATCGGTGCCGCTACGCCCGCCTTCGCCGACACCGGTGCCGACGGCTCCGCTCTCAACTCTCCGGGCGTCATTTCCGGCAACGTCATCCAGGTTCCGATTCACATTCCGGTCAACGCCTGCGGCAACGCCGTGAGCGTGATCGGTCTGCTCAACCCGGCCTTCGGCAACGCCTGCGCCAACAGCTGACCGCTGTCGGCCGAGCCCCGTGCTCATTTCCGGTTCGCCCCGGATCGCGTCTCCTGCGATCCGGGGCGTTCCTCTTTTTCTGCGTTCTCCGTCCCCGAGGCGCGCGGTACTGCCCGGATGGGGCGGAACGACCGGAGACATTCCACCGGCCCAGGACGCTGCTCCGCTGTTCGGTGGCGTGCCTCTCGGCGGCTGATCCGTCGTAAGGCGGAAGTTCCCCCGCCCGTGAGCAGTTGCTCGAACCCCTCGTTGGAGGGGAGTACTGGGCCGGTTGCCGCAGTTGCGGCGGCCGTTACCCGTCGAACGGGGTACAGGCGTCCCATGGACCAGTACGACAGCCAACGCCCGTGGGGCCTGCACCGGCACACGGAGGACGACACCCCGATCTACGACCGTCTGCTCGCCGAATGGCAGGCGGCCCGGCGGGACCGGGACCGGGACCGGGCGCCTCGTCCCGAGCCGGGTCCGCCCCGCGCGGACGGACTCGTGCCCGCCGCGCGCACCTCCTGCGAGGACCTCGGTGAATGACCTCCGGATAGAACCCATGTGAGTGGTGCTGCGGAACCGGCGCTTCCGTATCCGTGACGAGGTGCTGTCGTGCATTGCTGACGACATCCCGGTGCTGTCGGGCAACAGCTCCCTCAACAACCGACGCCTCGTGATGTGCGTGCGGCCGGGGCCGAGCCGCGGCCTGCCCGGACTCCCGTGTCCGTACGGGACCGCACGCGCCGATGCCCACCGCTCCACGGGCGGTGGTGGGCATCGGGCGTACGGATCAAAAATGTGTTGACGCCGTCGGGCGGTCCCGGGCTATCGTG
Source organism: Streptomyces sp. NPDC051286 (assembly GCF_044455345.1). Classification (NCBI taxonomy): domain Bacteria; kingdom Bacillati; phylum Actinomycetota; class Actinomycetes; order Kitasatosporales; family Streptomycetaceae; genus Streptomyces; species Streptomyces sp. NPDC051286. Next base: position 148,540 of record NZ_JBITER010000005.1, read on the forward strand.
TGCAGCGTTCCGGACGGCGGGCATGAACCGCCGGTGTCGGCCCCGTGCTTGGACCAGGAGGTGAGGACATTGATGACTGTCGTCGCGGTGGGCGCTGCCCACAACCCGAAGAGCATCGTTCTCACTCCCGTGGCCGCCGGCTGACCTTCTCCGTAACTTCCACGCGCCCGTGTGCGCGTCGCCGGGGCCACCCTTTGAAGGGTTTCCCTTGTCTTTCTCCTCGCTTTCCCCGCTCTCCTCCCTCGTCGGCCCGTCCGTGTCGCATCCGCTGGCACCGTACGGCTGGGACGACGACTGGGCCGCCGAGTTCGCTCCCCACGCCGAACAGGGGCTGCTGCCCGGACGGGTGGTGCGAGTGGACCGCGGTCAGTGCGATGTCGTCACCCCCGACGGCACCGTGCGCGCCGACACCGCGTTCGTGGTGCCGCGCGACCCGATGCGGATCGTCTGCACGGGCGACTGGGTCGCCGTCGACCCCGAAGGTGATCCGCAGTTCGTACGGACGCTGCTGCCACGGCGTACCGCCTTCGTGCGCTCGACGTCGTCGAAGCGGTCCGAGGGACAGGTCCTCGCCACCAACGTGGACCACATCGCCATCTGCGTCTCGCTCGCCGTGGAGCTCGACCTGGGGCGGGTGGAACGCTTTCTGGCGCTCGCCATGTCCAGCTCCAGCGGTGACGCGCTGCTGCGGGACGGGGCGTCCGCGCAGGACGGATCTGCGCAGCCGCTGGTGGTGCTGACCAAGGCGGACCTGGTGCCGGACGCCGCCACGCTGGCGTACCTCGTCCAGGACATCGAGACCGTCGCCCCCGGTGTACAGGTGCTGCGCGTCAGCTCCGCCACCGGGGAGGGGCTCGACGTGCTCGGCGCCATCGTCTCCGGCGGTACGAGTGTGCTGCTCGGAGTGTCCGGCGCGGGCAAGTCCACGCTTGCCAACGCCCTGCTCGGCGACGACGTGATGGCTGTCCAGGCAGCCCGTGACGTCGACGGCAAGGGCCGGCACACCACGACGACCCGCAACCTGCTGGTCCTGCCCTCCGGGGGCGTCCTCATCGACACCCCCGGGCTGCGCGGGGTCGGTCTCTGGGACGCGGAGGCCGGTGTCGGGCAGGTCTTCTCGGACGTGGAGGACCTGGCCCGGGAGTGCCGCTTCCACGACTGCAACCATGAGTCCGAGCCTGGCTGCGCAGTGCTCGCCGCCGTCGAGGACGGCGCACTGCCCGAGCGGCGCCTCGACAGCTACCGCAAGCTGCTCCGCGAGAACCAGCGCATCGTCGCCAAGACCGATGCCCGGGTACGGTCCGAGCTCCGCCGCGAGTGGAAGCGCAAGGGGGCCGAGGGCCGTGCGGCCATGGACGCCAAGCGGGGTCGGCTGCGGTAGCGCACGGGGGGCGGGGTCCACGTCCGAAAACCGCGAGTGCGCCACTGGGGGGTGGCGCACACTGGGCGGTGTGATGGACGAACAGACCAGGTACGAGGCGGTGAGCAGCCGCGACGCGCGTTTCGATGGGGAGTTCTTCTTCGCCGTCGAGACCACCGGCATCTACTGCCGGCCGAGCTGCCCCGCCGTCACTCCCAAGCGGAAGAACGTCCGCTTCTACCCGACCGCGGCCGCCGCCCAGGGCCACGGCTTCCGGGCCTGCAGACGATGCCGCCCGGACGCCGTCCCGGGGTCCGCGGAATGGGACGTACGCGCCGATGTCGTCGGCCGCGCCATGCGGATGATCGGCGACGGCGTGGTCGACCGGGAAGGCGTTCCCGGTCTTGCCCACCGGCTCGGCTACAGCTCGCGTCAGGTGCAGCGGCAGCTCAACGCCGAGCTGGGCGCCGGACCCGTCGCCCTCGCCCGTGCCCAGCGCGCGCACACCGCACGGGTGCTGCTCCAGACGACCGGGCTGCCCGTCACCGAGATCGCGTTCGCGTCGGGCTTCGCCAGCGTGCGCCAGTTCAACGACACGATCCGGCAGATCTACGCCCGTACGCCGAGCAAACTGCGGGCCGAGGCAGGCACCGGGCTGGGCGCGGCGGTACGGGAGGCGCGCACGACCGGGGTCCCGCTACGGCTCGCCCACCGCGGGCCGTACGCCGCCCGGGAGGTCTTCGATCTGCTGGCCGGTGAGACGGTCGCCCGGATCGAGGAGATCAGCGGCGAGCGGGGCGCCCGTACCTACCGGCGCACCCTGCGGCTGCCGTACGGGACGGGCATCGTCGCCGTCGACGAGCGGTCCGCGGGGGCGTGGCTGGACGCCCGGATCCACCTCACCGATCTGCGCGATCTGACGACGGCGGTGCAGCGGCTGCGGCGCCTCTTCGACCTGGACGCCGATCCGTATGCCGTCGACGAGCGGCTCGGCGCCGACCCGCTGCTGGCACCGCGCGTCGCCGCCCGCCCGGGGCTGCGGTCGCCGGGGGCGGCGGACCCGGAGGAGTTCGCGGTACGGACGCTGGTGGGCCGGGACACGGCGGAGCGGCTCGTGGAGACGTACGGGAAGGTTCTGGACGTGCCCTGCGGAGGGCTGACGCATGTGTTCCCTGAGCCGGGAGTGCTGGCAGGAGAGGCGGAGGCGCCGGCGCTGCGGGCGCTGGCGGCCGCGCTGGCCGACGGGGACGTACGGCTCGACGCCGGGGCGGACCGCGAGGAGGCCGAGCGTGCGCTGGTGCGGCTGCCGGGGATCGGCCCGGCGGCCGCGGCGCTGATCAGGATGCGGGCGCTCGGTGACCCCGATGTGGATCCGGACGGGCGCCCCGAGGCGGAGCGGTGGCGGCCCTGGCGTTCGTACGCCGTGCGCCACCTGGAGCTCCGGGGACTGTCTTCGGATCATGCCGGATCGGCCTGATCCGCACGTCAGACCTCTTCTTCGAGGCCCCAGCGGGAAGGGGGCGGGCGGTCAGCCCCAGAGCACCGTTCCCAGCCACGCCCCCGTCACCAGCAGACACGCGAACAGCTCGACGAGTACGGAGTAGCCGGTGGCCCGCATCACCGAACGGAGTGAGGCTCGCGCCGCTCCGCCGCTGCCGAGCCGCAGGCGTTCCGTGCCATAGATCGCCCCGATGTATCCCAGGATCCCGCCCACCACGGGCACCACGAAAAAGCCCACGATCCCGGCGATCCCGCCCAGCATCAGCGTCTTGCGCGGCGCCCCGGCCTCGTGCGGGCGGCGCGGCCGCAGCAGCGGTTTCAGCGCCTGGTTCAGCAACAGCAGCGCGGTGGCGCCGATCAGTACGCCCCAGGCGGCCGGGCTCCTGTCGGTCAGTGCCCACCACAGCACGGCGGCCCAGATGATCGCCTGGCCGGGCACCCCGGGCACCAGCACGCCGACCAGGCCGAGCAGCATAACCAGGCCAACGGCGATGAGCTGCCACACACCCATCTCACCAGCCTGCCGGAGTCCGGCAGGTTCCGCCCGCCAGCAAGACTCCGGCGGACGCCGTCGACGCAGCTCAGAGGGGTGATGAGGCGTTCCCGAAGCCTTACGGCCTCCCCCGCGGCAGGGAGTGGGCTCCCGTCGCCCTGCGGCTCCGTCATCCGCCTGGTCATCGAAGCCACACGACGCCGCTCGCTGATCCACCGCCCCGTCGTGGGGGACCCGGCTTGCTCAGGCCCGCGGTGTGCGGGCCACCCAGCCCCGTTCGTACGCGTGCCAGCCCAGCTGCAGCCGTGTCGACACCCCGGTCAGCTCCATCAGGCCCTTCACCCGCCGCTGTACGGTCCGCAGTCCCAGCTCCAGCTGTTTCGCCACGCTCGCGTCCGTGAGCCCGGCCAGCAGCAGCGACAGAATTTCCAGATCGGTCGGATCGGGACCCACGGAGTCCTCGTGAGCCCATCCGCTCTCGCCCAGCCGCAAGGGCATGGCCTCGCGCCACACCGCCTCGAAGAGCCCCATCAGCGACTCCAGCAGCCCGGAGGCATGGACGACCAGCGCCGCGGGCTCGGCACCCCGGCCGGTCAGCGGAACCATCGCCAGCGAGGCGTCGGCGACGACCAGCTTGGTCGGCACCCGGTCGACGACCCGGCACTGTTCGTCCCGGCTCAGGGCCGCCGACAGCTCCAGGATTCCGGACGGCAGGGCGAGCACCTCCCGCTCGAGCACCACCCGGAAGGACACCCCACGGGTCGCCGCCTGCTCCTCGGACTCGTTCTCCATGCCGCTGACGGCGATCGGCTTCCCGGTGACGAGGGCGCACACCTCGCTGGTCGCACCCAGCTGCAACTGGTGGAAGCGGTGAGCCACCGCGCTCGCGCCCGTGACCACCTCGACCAGATCATGCACGGCGGGCTCGGCCGCATCCGCCCGGTACTCCTCGGCGAGCAGCGCCGCCGCCAGTTCCGCCTGCTCCAGTTCGTGGCGCTGCTGGGTCAGCAGCGCGCCCAGGGCGACCCCCGGCGGCGCCGCCACCCACCGCCCGGTGCGGGCGGACGACTGGGCGGCGAGGCCCTGTTGCTCCAGTCGGCGAAGCGCCCGCTCGGTCTCCGACTCGGGAAGTCCCAGCCGGTGTGCGAGGTCGGAGACCTCCGCTGCGCCCAACGCGACGAGCGCGCGATAGGCGGACTCCTGTCTCCCGTCGAGACCTATGGCTCCCAGCACCCTTGGACCCCTCCCCGGACGCGTCAATTCCGCATCGTTCCGCCCTTTCGGCCGGCCGGTCGTGGCGGAAAACGGCCACGGCGTAAACCCGCCGTGTACATCATCCCTCTAGCGCTCGCCGCCATGCCAATGTGGCGCCCACCGCAGCACCAATAGCCTCCGGAATCAGCCAGCTTGTGCTGTCCTGATCCGTATTCATCTGGGGAGAGCGATGCGCCCGATATCGCGTACGGCACTGGGAGCGGCGACTGCCGCGGTCCTGGCCGTCACCGTGGTCGCACCGTCCGTGGCAGCGCCACCGACGGAGTCCACTTCGAAGAGACCGCTGACCGGCAGCGCGGCAGCCGACGCCGCCGCTGTCGCGAAGGGCGGCAAGCCGGTCACCGTCACCCTTGTCACCGGCGACAAGGTCCTGGTGAGGACGGACCGTTCGGGGGCCTCGTCGGCCACCGCACTGCCGCGCGAGGACGGCACCGTACCTCTCGTACAGACCCGGCAGTCGGGCAAGGACCTGTACGTCTACCCGGACACCGCGACCGAGGCGCTCGCTGCGGGCACGGTCGACGAGGAGCTCTTCAACGTCACCGGACTGATCCGCCAGGGCTACGACGACGCGAGCACCACGTCCCTGCCGCTGATCGCGGTCTACGGCCAGGACCTGGCCCGTTCCGCGCCCACCACGCCGCGCGGCGCGAAGCGCGGGCTCTCCCTCGACGCCATCGACGGCGTCGCGCTCAAGACGGACAAGGCGAAGGCTGCCGACTTCTGGTCGGACGTCACCCAGAACCGCTCCCGCTCGGCCTCCGGTCTCAAGAAGCTCTGGCTCGACCGCAAGGTCCAGGCCACCCTCGACCAGTCGACCAAGCAGATCGGCGCCGACCTCGCCTGGGCCGCCGGATACGACGGCAAGGGCACCAGGGTCGCCGTCCTCGACACCGGTGTCGACGCCGAACACCCCGACCTCAAGGGCCGGATCGCCGCCTCGAAGAACTTCACCGACTCCCACACCACCGACGACCGACAGGGCCACGGAACCCACACCATCTCCACCGTCGGCGGTACCGGCGCGGCCAGTGACGGCAAGAAGAAGGGTGTCGCACCCGGCGCCGACCTGCTCGCCGGCAAGGTCCTCAACGACGGCGGATTCGGTGCCGAGTCCTGGATCATCGCCGGCATGCAGTGGGCCGTCGACCAGAAGGCCGATGTCGTCTCCATGAGCCTCGGGAGCCCGACGCCGACCGACTGCACCGACCCGATGAGCGTCGCCGCCGAACAACTCGCCCAGAGCAAGAACACGTTGTTCGTCATCGCGGCAGGCAACTCCGGCCCGACGCTGAACACCGTCTCCTCCCCGGGCTGCGCCCCCAGCGTGCTGACCGTCGGCGCCGTCGACCGCGACGACTCCACGGCCTGGTTCTCCAGCCGCGGACCCGTGATCGGCTCGCACACCCTCAAGCCCGAGATCGCCGCCCCCGGCGTCGCCATTTCGGCGGCGGCGGCCGGTGGCCGCGGTGTCTACGCGTACCGCACGATGTCCGGTACATCGATGGCCACCCCGCATGTCGCGGGCGCCGCAGCGATCGTGAAGCAGCGGCATCCGGACTGGACCGCACAGCAGATCAAGGCGGCCCTCGTCTCGTCCGCGAAGAGCGACATCCCCGGTGACGTACGGGAGACCGGCGGCGGCCGCCTCGATGTGAAGGCCGCCATCGACACCACCGTCGTCGGTGCCCCCGCCGTCCAGGGCGGCACGTTCAACTGGCCGCAGGACAAGTCCGACCGCACCACGGTCGACGTCCCGTACACCAACTCCGGCACCGAGCCGGTGAAGCTGTCGCTGAAGGTCCAGGGCGTCACCGGCAACGACGGCTCGGCCGTCCGCTCCTCCGTCGCGAAGCTCGACGCGAGCAGTGTCACCGTCCCGGCCGGAGCCACCGTCAAGGTCCCGCTGCAGATCGACCCGACCGCGCAGCTGAAGGCCGCCCAGTACGGTGATGTCACCGGGCGTGTCCTGGCCACCGGCGCCGACGGCGTCAAGGTCTCCACCCCGTTCTCGCTGTACGTCGGCGCGGAGACCGTAACCCTGCGGGTCAAGCTGGTCGACCGCACCGGCAAGCCCGCCGCGGGCTCCTCCTCGCTGGACGTCATCGGCACCGACACCGCTCGTGGCGAGCGCCGCTTCAACGACGGCTCGGCCGACCAGGTGTACCAGGTCCGCCCCGGCGCCTACTTCGTCTCCAGTTTCATCATGTCGCCGGACCTGAAGGACGCCACCGGCAGGCTCGTCGAGTCCGTCGGATACCTGGCGCGCCCGCAGCTGAACGTCACCAAGGACACCACCCTGGTCCTGGACGCCCGCAAGGCTCACCAGATCCAGGTGAAGACGGAGGACCGCCCGTCCGAGGCCCGTTCCACGACCCTCGCCTTCGGCCGCAGCTGGGACGACGTCTGGCTGCACTCGGGCTCCATCACCGGCACCCGCATCGTCAAGAACTACCTGGTCGACATCCAGGGCAGGGCGAGCGACGGCGACTTCGAGTTCGACAGCGCCTGGCGTGCGTACGCCCCGCAGATCGAGAAGCTCTCGGTCGTCGGCGGCGCCGAACTGCATCCGCAGCTCGCGAGCACCGGCTCCGTCAACCTCGACGGTACCGGCGAGGCCGCGCTCGTCGACGCGGGCACCGGCACCCCCGCCGAGCTGAAGGCCGCCGATGTCACGGGCAAGATCGCCCTGGTGAGGGTCACCGACGACGGATCCATGAGCGTCCAGGCGCGGAACGCCAAGGCCGCCGGCGCGAAGGCGATCATTGTGCACCGGCCGTCCGCCGGCCTCTGGCAGCCGACCGTCGGCTTTGGTTCGGCGCCGCTGCCCTCCCTCGCCGTCGAAGCGAGTGAGGCCGCCGACCTGAACGCCGCTCTGGCCGCCGGCCCCGTGAAGCTGCGCTGGAAGGGCACTGCCGTCAGCCCGTTCGTCTACAACCTGAGCTTCCCCGAGACCGGCCCGGTCACCTCGGACCGGACGTACAAGGTCCGTGACAGCAAGCTCGGCAGGTCCACCGCCACGTACGAGGCGATGGGCGTCGCAGCCGACTACGTCGACACGATGATCATCGGCCGGCCGTACGGCGGGCGCTACTCCGCCGCCTCCGACACCGTCGCCGTCCCCGGAAAGCGCACCGAGTACTACTCGGCGGGCGACACCGGCTGGGAGCGGTACGTCTCCTCCAGCTTCCCCTGGGGCGAGTTCATGGTCGACCCGGCTCGTACCTACGCGTCCGGCTCGGAGCGTACGGAGAACTGGTACCGGGGGATTGTCGGCCCGTCCACTCCGCGTGACGCCCAGGGCAAGGAAGTGCTCGCCGCCGAGCGTCAGGGCAACCTGATCGGTGTCGCCCCAGGCTTCTGGGCGGACAGCGAGCACGCGGGCATCCAGGGCTCCTTCGGGGACATGGGCAACATGAGGCTCACCAGCGGTGGCCAGGTGCTCGGCCAGTCCGCGTGGCCGTCCGGGGTCTTCACCGTCCCGGCCGAGGACGCGGCGTACGAACTCACCATGCAGACCTTCAAGTTCGGTCAGCCCGCCACCGTGTGGAAGCGGTCCACCCAGACCGAGACCACCTGGAAGTTCCGTTCGAAGCAGGACGAGAACGTGTACTCGCAGGGGATCCCGCTGCTCTTCCCGGGATACGACCTGGACACCGACGGGCTCAAGACCCTTGCGGCGAAAGACGGTCAGACGATCGGCCTGAGCGTCACCGGCCACGCCGGCTACACGCCCGGCAAGCTGACCGCGGCAAAGGTCTCGTACTCGTACGACGGTGGAACGACCTGGACCCAGGCCACCACCGCACAGCAGGACGGGCGTTGGACCGCGACCGTGAACCACGCGGGTGCGGCCGGCAAGTCGGTCACCCTGAAGACGGAACTGACGGACGACAACGGCAACTCCGTCGTCCAGACCGTGAATGACGCGTACGCCGTGCGTTGATCACACCCTGATCGGTCCACCGGGCGACCTTCCCGTGGGGGGTGGGGTCGCCCGGCGGACCTCTTTTTCCTGATGACCCGTTTTCGTATGCCCTGTGCGGTGGACAATAGGGGCATGAGTCAGCAGGGGGAGAGGCCCGCCGCCCACGAGGACGACTGGTGGCGCAGGCTGTACGACGAAACCGCCGCGGACGCCGGGGCGAGCAGCGTGGCCGACAGTCTCGACGACCGCTTCGACTCGGCTTCGGGGGCGGTGGGTCCGGCGGGGCCGGGCGTGGGCGCCGCCTTTCCGGAACCACCCCACGTGGCGCCCGCCGACGGTCCGCCCGTGCCGTCTTCGCCGCCGGCTGCACCTCCGCCTTCGTCTGCACCTCCTCCGCCTCCGCCGTTGTCGGCACCGGAACCTCCGCCGCCTCCTGCTCCCGTGCAATCCGTGCAGGCGCGTGCGCCGTGGGAACCGCCGGTCGGCCCCACGCGGCCGAGCACTTTCGCCCCACCGCCGCCGGCCAAGCCGCCATCCGTTGCCGAAGCGCCGCCGGCCCCTCCGCCGCTCCCTGTCGAAGCGCCGACCACAGCCTCCGTACCGCCGCTCCCGCGACGGCAGGTCTCCGCGAAGCCAGAGGCGCCCGGGGCGGGACCGACCACCCCGCTCCCGGCCGCACCCAACCCCGGGACGGCTCCCGAACCCCCTTCGGATCCCGCGGCCCGCCCCGGCCTCTCGTACGTAGGCGACCGTCCGCCCACCTACGACGCCGAGCCGACCACTCTCCCCGCCACCGCCCCCCAGGAACTGGACGGACTCGTCGCCGACACCGTGCTCGACGGCGCCCGGTACGGGACATACACGCTGCGTGCCGCCTCCGTGCGTGGCGACTCCGCCCGGTTCCGGGGAGAGCCCCGGCGCGACGCCCTGCTCACCGTGCGGTTCGGTGCCGCCGAGAACGCCCTCGTGCTCGTCGCCGTTGCCAGTGGCGCCCGTGCCACCGAGCGTGCCCATCTCGCGGCCGCAGACGCCTGCCGCTGGATCGGCGGGGCCGTCGGCCGTAGCCACCCCCGGCTCTCCGAGGACATAAGAGCTGGTCGCCGCGGCGACCTCAAGTCCGGTCTGCACCGCCTCACCGACCGCAGCTACGGCAAACTCCGCGCCCGCGCCGTCGAGCTGGGGCTCGAACCGGAGGAGTACACCGCGGGGCTGCGGTGTCTGCTGCTGTCAGCCGATCCTGCCTGCCGGACCCGGGTCTTCTTCGGGGCGGGCGGCGGGGGGCTCTTCCGGCTGCGGGACGGCATCTGGCAGGACCTCGAACCGGACGTCCCGGATCCCGGGGCCATCACCGGGCAGGCCGTCGTCGGCTTCGGGTTCGCGTCGCCCGAGAGCGGGCCCGACGGCGACCTGCTGACCATGGACCTGGGGATCGCGACGCCCCCGTCCCCGTACGTCGAGAGCCCGCCATGGCCACCCGCGCCGCCGTTCCGGTTCCGCGCCTCGGTAGCCCGCCCGGGGGACACGCTGCTCCTGTGCAGTACCGGTCTCGCCGAGCCGCTGCGCGGCGAACCCGCCCTCGCCGAGGAGCTCGCCGAACGCTGGACGCCCCAGGAGCCGCCCGGCCTGGCGGCGTTCCTCGCGGACACCCAGCTCAGGGTGAAGGGGTACGCCGACGACCGTACGAGTGTCGGCGTCTGGGAGGCGTAAGCGCACGCGCCATGGGTTGATGGAGTCCTACCGCGGAGAGGATACGCACCCATGGCCAAGCAGAACGTGTCGGAGCAGTTCGTCGACATTCTCGTCCGGGCAGGCGTCAAGCGCCTGTACGGCGTCGTCGGCGACAGCCTCAACCCGGTCGTCGACGCCGTTCGCCGCAACGCGGGCATCGAGTGGATCCAGGTCAGACACGAGGAGACCGCCGCCTTCGCCGCCGGCGCCGAGGCCCAGATCACCGGGACCCTGGCCGCCTGCGCGGGTTCCTGTGGCCCCGGCAATCTGCACCTCATCAACGGTCTCTACGACGCCCACCGCTCGATGGCCCCGGTCCTCGCCCTTGCCTCGCACATTCCTTCGAGCGAGATCGGTCTCGGCTACTTCCAGGAGACCCACCCGGGGCTGCTCTTCCAGGAGTGCAGCCACTACAACGAGATGATCTCCAACCCGCAGCAGATGCCCAGGCTGCTCCAGACCGCGATCCAGCACGCGATCGGACGCGGCGGGGTCAGCGTCGTCTCGATGCCGGGCGACATCGCCTCCCAGCCGGCGCCGGAGAAGTCGATCGAGCACGCCCTGGTCACCGCGCGGCCGACGGTCCGGCCCGGTGACGAGGAGATCGAGAAGCTCTGCCGGATGGTCGACGCGGCGAAGCGGGTGACGCTGTTCTGCGGGAGCGGCACGGCGGGCGCCCACGCCGAGGTCATGGAGTTCGCCGAGCGGGTGAAGGCCCCCGTCGGTCATGCGCTGCGCGGCAAGGAGTGGATCCAGTACGACAACCCGTACGACGTCGGCATGAGCGGACTGCTCGGCTACGGTGCCGCGTACGAGGCGACCAACGAGTGCGACCTGCTGATCCTGCTCGGCACCGACTTCCCGTACAACGCCTTTCTGCCTACCGATGTGAAGATCGTCCAGGTCGATGTGCGCCCCGAGAACCTCGGCCGCCGGTCCAAGCTGGATCTGGGGATCTGGGGCGATGTCCGTGAGACGCTGCGCTGTCTGACGCCGCAGGTGAAGGTCAAGACCGACCGTAAGTTCCTCGACCGGATGCTGAAGAAGCACGCCGACGCGCTGGAGGGCGTGGTCAAGGCGTACACCCGCAAGGTCGAGAAGCACATCCCTATCCATCCCGAGTACGTCGCTTCGGTGCTCGACGAACTCGCCGACGAAGACGCGGTGTTCACCGTCGACACCGGCATGTGCAATGTGTGGGCGGCCCGCTATCTCACCCCCAACGGCAAGCGCCGGGTGATCGGTTCGTTCAGCCACGGCTCGATGGCCAACGCGCTGCCGCAGGCGATCGGCGCCCAGTTCGTCGACCGGAGCAGGCAGGTCGTGTCGATGTCCGGCGACGGCGGATTCACCATGCTGATGGGCGACTTCCTCACCCTCGTCCAGTACAACCTTCCGGTGAAAGTGGTTGTTTTCAACAACTCATCCCTCTCCATGGTCGAGTTGGAGATGCTGGTAGCGGGGCTTCCGTCGTTCGGTACGACCAACAAGAACCCGGACTTCGCGGCGATCGCCCGGGCCGCCGGTGCGTACGGCGTACGGGTGGAGAGGCCCAAGCAGCTCGAAGGCGCCCTCAAGGACGCCTTCAAGCACAAGGGACCGGCCCTGGTCGATGTCGTCACCGACCCCAACGCGCTCTCCATCCCGCCGAAGATCAGCGCGGAGATGGTGACCGGCTTCGCGCTCTCCGCAAGCAAGATCGTGCTGGACGGCGGCGTGGGCCGGATGCTTCAGATGGCCCGCTCCAACCTGCGGAACGTGCCACGCCCCTGACGGCCTCCCGTCGCTCAGGCCGGGGTAACGGCCTGGTGCACGATAGCGAGCGGGCTCCCGGCGTCATGCGACTCCGCCTCCGGCGTTGTCGTCAGTCGACGACTCCCCCATGGCCTTGAAGGCATGAGAGGGGCCCCCTTCGCGTCGCCACCCTCCTCCGCCTTGGATTCGAAGCCGCATGACGCCGCTCGCTGATCCACTCTCTATCGTGCACCAGGCCGTAAGACCGACCGGCACATGGGAGGCGGCGTCGCGGGGCTGGGCACGCACATCTGCCGCGTTGTCGTCAATCACCATGGCTCCGCCATGCCTCAATCCTCCGCCTTGCAGCTGCACACACCCAGCCCCGCTCCTTCTCCCACCCCCCATGTGCCGGTCGGTCTGAGTCGCACCGTCAGGATCTGGAACGGCCGCAGCGCCAGTACGAGACCGTGCTCATCGATGGTTGCCTCGTTCAGGGGGCGTTCCAGCAGGTCGGTGATCTGTGCCCGCACCACGGGGAAGCCGACCCGGAGCGTGGCTTCCGCCCGGCCGCCCGCCGACTCGTACAGCCGGACGACCACATCGCCGCTTCGGTCCTCGGCGAGCTTCACCGACTCCACGGTCACCGCCGGATGCCCGGTGGTGACCAGCGACGGCGCGGCCGGGGCCACGGCCGCGCGCAGCGGCAGATTGAACGCGAGCCCCTCGCGTACCGCGTCCGAGATCTCCGCCCCGGGCGCCAGCGCATACCGGAACCGGTGCGTGCCGAGGTCGGTCTCCGGATCCGGGCTGTGCGGGGCGCGCAGCAGCGTCAGCCGTACGGTGGTGGCAAGCCCCGACCTGTGCGGGGTCCGGGTCACGTCGTGCCCGTACGTGGAGTCGTTGAGCACCGCGATCCCGTATCCCGGCTCGGCGACCCGCAGCCAGCGGTGCGCACAGATCTCGAAACGCGCCGCGTCCCAGCCGGTGTTGTCGTGCGTTGCGCGGTGGACGTGCCCGAACTGGATCTCGGACGTGGACCGTTCGGCATGCACATCGAGCGGGAACGCGGCCTTGAGGACCTTCTCCGACTCCTGCCAGTCCACCTCGGTGTCGATGTCGATCTGCCTGCTCCCCGCCGCCAGCCGGATCTCCTGCACGATCCGCGACCTGCCGAACGAGCGCACCACGCGTACGGCCGCCCGCAGCGGTCCCTCCTCGACGAGCTCGACCGAGTCGGCATCGGTCAGATCGGTGCGGGTCCGGCGGTAGTGCCGGTCGATGTCCCAGGCATCCCAGTGGTTGGGGTGGTCCGGGTGCAGCTGAAGGAGGTTGGCCCGGTGACCGGGGGCGAGGACCTCACGCCGTGCGCCGAGGTCACGGACGGCGGCGATCAGCCCGTCGCGGTCGACGGTGAAGCGCAGCAGGCCGTTGTCGAGGACGAATCCCCCGTCCGACGTGCGGCCCGCCGTGACCTCGTGTTCGGGTACCGCAGACCCGTCGAGCAGTCCTGCGCCCAGGCCCGGCGCCTTGGCGAGCACCGCCGTGCGCCGGTCGGCCAGCTGCTGGACATGGGCACCGGACGGCAGCGCCGCGCTCGCCTCCGCGTCCAGCTCCAGCACCTGACGTCGGTCGTACGGGGAGGAGTTGAGCGCCACCAGACCCTCTGCGGCGCTTGGGGCGTGTTTCGGAAGTCCCGCCTTGCCCGCCCTACGGGCGGACGACGCTCCTTTCGAAAGACGCCCTAGCGCGGTCACCGCCTCGGCCACCAGGTCGGCCAGCTCCGCCCGCACTTGTTCGTAGGTGTCGCGGGCCTCGCGGTGCACCCAGGCGATCGACGAGCCGGGCAGGATGTCATGGAACTGATGCAGCAGCACCGTCTTCCACACCCGGTCCAGCGTCTCGTACGGATAGACGTACCCGGGCGCCCGAAGTGCTGCCGTCGTCGCCCACAACTCGGCCTCCCGCAGCAGATGCTCACTGCGACGATTGCCCTGCTTGGTCTTGGCCTGGGTGGTGTACGTCGCCCGGTGCAGCTCCAGATACAGCTCGCCGGACCAGACCGGTGCCTGCTCGGCGTATTCCTCCTCCGCGGCTGCGAAGAACGCCGACGGCTTCTCGATCGTGACCCGCGGAGAACCCTCCAGATCGCGGAGCCGGCGCGCCTTCTCCAGCATCTCGCGGGTCGGACCGCCGCCGCCGTCGCCCCAGCCGAACGGCACCAGCGAGCGGGTCGCCCGCCCCTTCTCGGCGAAGTTCTTCTCCGCATGGGCGAGTTCGCGGGCATGGAAGTGCGCGTTGTACGTGTCGACGGGCGGGAAATGGGTGAAGACCCTGGTCCCGTCGATGCCCTCCCACCAGAAGGTGTGGTGCGGCATCTTGTTGGTCTGGTTCCAGGAGAGCTTCTGCGTCAGGAACCACCTCACCCCTGCCAGTGCGGCGAGTTGCGGGAATGCTGCCGTGTAGCCGAAGGAATCCGGCAACCAGATCTCCTCCGTCTCCACCCCCAGCTCCTCCCGGAAGAAACGCTTTCCGTGCACGATCTGCCGCGCCAGCGCCTCACCGCCCGGCATATTGGCGTCGGACTCCACCCACATCGAACCGACGGGCGCCCACTGTCCGTCCGCCACCGCCTGCTTGATCCGCTCCCAGATGTGCGGCTGATGGTCACGCACCCAGGCGTACTGCTGGGCCTGCGAACAGGCGAAGACCAGCTCCGGATAGTCTTGGGCGAGCGCGGCGACATTGGCGAACGTGCGCGAGGCCTTCCGTACCGTCTCGCGCAGCGGCCACAGCCACGCCGAGTCGATGTGGGCATGACCGGCGGCCGAGATCCGGTGCGCGCTCGCCGACGCGGGGCGGGCGAGTGCCTCGGCGAGCTCGGCCCGGGCTACGGACGCCGTGCCCGCCACATCGTGCAGATCCAGGGCGTCGAGCATCCGCTCCAGCGCCCGCAGGATCTCGTGCCGTCGTGACCGATCGGCGGGCAGTTCGTGCATCAGCTCCGACAACACCTCGATGTCCAGGACGAGATGCCAGACCTCCTCGTCCAGCACGGCGAGGTCCGCCGAGACGAACCGGTACAGCGGCCGGTCGCCCGCCGTGAGGACGTCCCCGAGCGGAGTCGGCATGAAGCCGTGCTCCAGTACGGCCGGGTTGGCCGCCGCCTCGAGCAGCAAGGAGACCGGCTCACCGCCCGACGCCGCGGTCGCGACCCTCAGATGGCGATTGCGGGGGTGGATGCCCTTGAGCGGTACGCCCTCCGTGTCGTAGAGCATCCCCTCTGCCTGGAAGCCCGGACCCTGACCGGAGAATCCGGGGTCGACGACCACCTCGACGTGGCGCCCCGCCCACGCCTCGGGCACTGTGCCCTCCAGCCTGAACCAGCTGGTCGACCAGGGCCTGCCCCACTCCGTGCCGACCCCGAACGGCTCGTACGTCCCCGTCATCGCCTCCGCCACCGGCACCGGTTCGCCCGGCGCGTGCCACACGGAGAGGGTGAGCGGGGACCGGTCCGCGTACTGGGCGGGGCGGATGAATTGCTGGAGGGCGCGCTCCAGGCGGCCCTCCACCAGCGTGTGGTCGTCGTGCATCACGACTCCTCGGGATCGGCGCTTCGGGGTGTCCATGGCTCCACTTCCCCGGCGGCGGAACCGGCACCCCTGCGAGCGCCGCGAGGGGGTGACAGTCGTTCAACTGGCCCTGTGCGCACCCTTGGCGGCCCTATAGCAATGTGACATATTACTGCCGTGCCCATGAGACAGACCCTGGATGTCGTCATTGTCGGGGCCGGAGTGGTCGGTGCCGCCTGCGCCTACTACGCCTCCCGGTTCGGACTGTCCGTAGCAGTGGTCGACCGCGGACCGGTCGCCGGAGGCACCACCGGAGCCGGGGAGGGAAACCTCCTGGTCTCCGACAAAGTTCCAGGACCCGAACTCGAACTGGCCCTGTTCTCCGCCTCCTTGTGGCGCCGACTGGCGGAGGAACTGCCTGCGGGCATCGAGTACGAGCACAAGGGCGGCCTGGTCGTGGCGGCGTCCGAGGAATCCCTGACCACCCTGTCCACGACGGCCGCCGGCCAGCGGGCGGCCGGAGTCGAGGCGTACCACGTCACATCCGACCGGCTCCGCGACATCGAGCCCCATCTCGCACCGCACCTCGCCGGAGGCTGCCACTATCCGCAGGATGCGCAGGTTCAACCAGCACTTGCGGCAGCCGAGTTGTTACGGTCCGCCGACCGCTCCGGGGCGCGCCTGTGCCTGGGGGAGGAGGTCGTCGCGATCCTCAGGGACCGAGAGGGCGCGGTACGCGGGGTGCGCACCGCACACGGCGAACTGCTCGCCCCGGCGGTCGTCAACGCGGCGGGCACCTGGGGCGGCGAACTGGCCGCACTGGCCGGAGTGGACCTGCCGGTCCTGCCGCGCAGGGGGTTCGTGCTCGTCACCGAACCGTTGCCCCGGCTGATTCGGCACAAGGTCTACGCGGCGGAGTACGTGGCCGATGTGTCGAGCGGTTCCGCGGCGCTGCAGACCTCGCCCGTGGTGGAGGGAACCCCCTCGGGGCCGGTGCTGATCGGGGCCAGCCGCGAGCGGGTCGGCTTCGACCGGACATTGTCGGTTCCGGTGATCGCCCGACTGGCCTCCCAGGCCGCCGCTCTTTTCCCCGTACTGGCGGATGTGCGGGTGATGCGCGCCTACCACGGGTTCCGCCCGTATCTGCCCGATCATCTGCCGGCGATCGGCCCGGACCCACGGGTGCCGGGTCTCTTCCACGCCTGCGGCCATGAAGGGGCCGGGATCGGGCTGGCCCCCGCGACCGGGCTGCTGATCGCCGATGCGATCGCCGGGCGGCAGCCGGAAATCGATCTCGGACCGTTCGCCCCGGACCGGTTCGACGCCATGAGTCGGATCCCATGACGGTGGAGGGGGCTCGTGCCCCGGGAGAGGATGTTGTGAGACGTACCCGTGCACGCACCCCGGCCGAACTCGTCGCGGCGGAGCCGGGACCGGCATTCCAGCTGACCTTCGACGGGCGCCCGATCCGTGGACTGCCGGGCCAGAGCATCGCCGCGGCACTCTGGTCGGCGGGCATCCTGACCTGGCGTACCACTCGCGTCCACGGCCGACCTCGGGGAGCCTTCTGCGGCATCGGTGCCTGTTACGACTGCCTGGCCACCGTGAACGGCCGGCCCAACCAGCGCGCGTGCCTGCTTCCCGCCCGTCCCGGCGACATCATCACCACGCAGGAGGGCGACGGGCATGCCGCACTCGACAGCTGAACGCTTGCCACGGGCAGCGGACCGTGTCGGACTCGCCGTGGTCGGCGCAGGGCCGGCCGGCCTGGCCGCGGCCGTCACCGCGGCCGATCACGGGCTCGACGTGGTTCTGCTGGACTCGGCCGTCACGCCCGGCGGACAGTACTACCGGAGCCCGGCCGACGGGCTCGGCGCCGCCCGGCCGGGCGCCCTTCACCACGGCTGGTCCCTTTTCGCCGAACTCTCGGCACGGCTTGCGGCGCACCGCGACTCCGGCGCGATCCGCCATCTCGCCGATCACCATGTCTGGACGGTCGAACGAGCCGGTGACGGTGACTGGATCCTGCACGCCGTCACCGGATCCGAAGGGGACCACCGCAGCGCTGTCCCGGCCCGCCGACTGCTGCTGGCGACGGGGGCCCATGAACGTCAACTGCCCTTCCCCGGATGGACACGTCCGGGTGTGGTGAGTGCGGCCGGGGCCCAGGCCATGCTCAAGTCCGGCCTGGTGCTTCCGGGCCGCCGGATCGTGGTCGCGGGGAGCGGTCCGCTTCTTCAGGCCGTCGCTCTCTCGCTGACGCGCGCCGGTGCCGGTGTTCCGGCGCTGGTCGAAGCGTCCGGATACGGCGCGTACGCGCGAAATCCCCTGGTGCTGGCCGTCAACCCCGGCAAGGCGGCGGAAGCGGTCCGGTACGGGGTGGCGCTGGCCCGCGCCGGAGTCCGGGTTCTGTCCCACCGGGCAGTCACCGACGTGCACGGCGAAGACCGGGTGGAGGCGGTGACCGTCAGCCGGGTGGACCACCGATGGCGTCCGCTGCCGGGGACCGGTCGCAGGATCGCCTGCGATGCACTCGCCGTCGGGCACGGGCTCGTTCCTCAGCTGGAGCTCGCCGTGGCGGTGGGCTGCGGTACGCGCGTGTGCGCGGACGGTACGCACGCGGTCGTCCTCGACGAGCAGCTCAGGACCACCGTGCCGGGGGTCTGGGCGGCGGGCGAGACGGGCGGTATCGGGGGTGTCGAACTTGCTCTGTGTGAAGGGGAGTTGGCTGCGCTGTCAGTCCTTCGCGAGGTTCGGGGCGGGGTGCGGCGGGAAGCGGCACGCAGAGCTGTCGCTCTGCGTCGTTCCCGGCGCGGCCTGCGGGCCTTCGCCGCGTTGATGGGCGCCGTGCACCGGCCGGGGGCGGGGTGGAGCGCATGGCTGACCGACGACACGGAGGTCTGCCGTTGCGAAGAGGTGACCGCGGGCCGGATCCGTGCCGCGTGCGAGGAACTCGGAGCGGGTGACACCCGGACCGTCAAACTGCTCACCAGGGCCGGGATGGGGTGGTGCCAGGGCCGGACCTGCGGATTCGCCGCCCGCGAACTGGCCGATGCGCACGGCACCGCACACAACACGGGACCCGGCACCGGAGAAGAACCGGACGGACCCGACCGGCGGCCGCTGGGCTGCCCCGTGAAGCTGTCCACGCTCGCCGAACCGACCGACCCGGGGTAGACCCGCACCCACTCCCCACCGCGCCTCGGCGCTCCTCGCCGCCGGCTGCCGCCCATGCACCGCCTGCCATGACATGTCACACCTCGCACCTCATAAGGAGCCACGATGCTGACGAACGCACACCTGCGCACCCGCCCCTGGCACGGTGTCATGGTCGCCGCACCGCTGACCCTGCGCGACGACTGCACGATCGACTACGACGCCTATGCCACGCACGTCCAACAGCTCATCGCGGCGGGTTGCGACGGTGTGGTGCCCAACGGGTCACTGGGGGAGTACCAGACCCTGACCGACAGTGAACGCGAGCAGGTGGTCAGGGTCGCCGTCGAGGCGGCCGGCGACGGCAGCCGCGTCATGCCGGGCGTCTCCGCCTATGGCAGCGCCGAGTCACGACGCTGGGCGGAACAAGCCGCAGAGGCGGGCGCCGGTTCCGTCATGCTCCTGCCGCCCAACGGCTACCGCTGCGAGGTCGCGGCGGTCCGCGCCCACTACGCCGCCGTGGCCGAAGTCGGGGTGCCGGTCGTCGCGTACAACAACCCCTACGACACCAAGGTGGACCTGACCCCGAGCCTGCTCGCCGCTCTCCACCAGGAGGGCAGCATCGTGGCGGTCAAGGAGTTCAGTGGCGACGTCCGGAGGGCGTACGAGATCGCCGAACAGGCGCCCGGCCTCGACCTGCTCGTCGGCGCCGACGACGTACTGCTGGAACTGGCGCTCGCCGGGGCCGTCGGCTGGATCGCCGGCTGCCCGAACATGCTGCCGTCGTGTTGTGTCGAGCTGTACCGGGCTGCTGTGACAGGTGACCTGGCAACCGCCCTGCCGCTCTACCGCGAACTGCACCCTCTGTTGCGGTGGGACTCGAAGCCGGAATTCGTCCAGGCCATCAAGGCATCCATGGACGTTGCCGGACGCCACGGCGGCCGCACCCGTCCGCCGCGCCTCCCGCTGCCCGCCGACGACGCGGCCGCCGTCCGGGCCGCGACGGAGAAGGTGCTGGCCGGGGGCCTCGGCTGAGCGATGCTCCCACCGCCGTAGGTCCGGTCAGCGCCCAAGTGACAAACCAGGGAGAGCCTTGCAGACACGTCATATATTCCATGCGGTCGACTCACACACCGAGGGCATGCCCACCCGCGTCATCACCGGCGGCATCGGCACCATTCCCGGTGCCACGATGGCCGAACGGCGCAGGTACTTCCAGGAGCACCGGGACGCCGTGCGCACCCTGCTCATGTACGAACCGCGCGGCCATGCCGCCATGAGCGGCGCGATCCTCCAGCCGCCCACCCGGCCCGACGCGGACTTCGGCGTCCTCTACATAGAAGTCTCCGGGTTCCTGCCGATGTGCGGGCACGGCACCATCGGAGTCGCGACCGTTCTGGTGGAGACCGGCATGGTCGAGGTCACCGAACCCGTCACCACCGTACGGCTGGACACCCCGGCCGGACTCGTCAGCGTCGACGTCCGGGTGAGGGACGGCGCGGCCGCCGCCGTCACGCTGACAAACGTTCCCGCGTTCAGCGCCGCACTCGACCGGACGGTGGACGTACCCGGCTACGGGCCGATGCGCTACGACCTCGCCTACGGCGGCAACTTCTACGCGATGCTGCATCTCTCCGACCTCGGCCTGCCCTTCGACCGGGCGCGCAAGGACGACATCCTCACGGCCGGACTCGCCCTGATGGACGCGGTCAACGCCGCTGACCGCCCCGTCCATCCGGAGGATCCGGACATTCACGGCCTCAAGCACGTGCAGTTCATCGCACCCGGTTCCGATGCCCGCCACTCCCGGCACGTGATGGCGATCCACCCGGGCTGGTTCGACCGGTCGCCCTGTGGAACCGGCACCTCGGCACGCATGGCCCAACTGCACGCGCGCGGCGAACTTCCCCTGGACACCGACTTCGTGAACGAGTCCTTCATCGGGACGTCGTTCACCGGACGTCTCGTCGAGAAGACCACCGTGGGCGGGCTGCCCGCAGTCGTCCCCACCGTCACCGGCCGGGCCTGGATCACCGGTACCGCACAGTTCTTCCTGAACCCGTCCGATCCCTTCCCCGAAGGATTCCTGTTGTGAACCGTCCCCTGCTCGGCGCCGAAGACATCGAGGTCCTGGAGCCCGGAGCCGTGGACGCCCTGGAGGCGGCGCTGAGCGGGGGACTCGATCCGGAGACTTCCCCGGCCCGGCACCATGTCACAGTGCCCGGTGGAGAGCTGCTGATCACGCACGCCACCACTCTGCACGTGACCCGAGTGAAGATCGCCGGAGTCGACACCGCTCTCGTGTCACGCTCCGCCGTGATCGTCGATCGAGGGCGGCGGCTCTGTCGGAGGCGGGCGATCTGCTGATCCCGATGGCGGAACGAGTCTTCAGCGCCGGGGACATCACCGGCAACCTCGCCGACCTGGTGACCGGTCGGATCCCCGACGCGAAAGCGGCTCCCTTCGAACTTCCCTGTTCTTCAAAAGTGTCGGAATGGGCTGGGAAGAGCTGGCGGTCGCCGTGGCGGTGCACCGTAATTCGGCGCGCTGACCACGTTGTCCACAGGCCGGGAACGACGGGCCTCAGCGGAAACACACCGCTGTATTCTGAGGGCCCGTACGGCGCTGGAGGAACAAAATGGCCCGCCTGACGACGCTCGGCGCCATCTCGGCGCAAGAGCACTTGCGCGACCGAGTGGCGAATGCCCTCAGAGCGGCCCTGATCGCCGGGGACCTCCGTCCGGGCATGATCTACTCCGCTCCCGCGCTCGCCGCCGAATTCGGCGTGTCCGCCACCCCGGTCCGTGAGGCCATGCTCGACCTGGCGCGTGAGGGCTTGGTCGAAGCGGTCCGCAACAAGGGCTTTCGGATCACCGAGCTGACCGAACAGGACCTCGACGACTTCACGGAACTCCGGGCCATGATCGAGGTCCCCACCGTCGGCCGCATCGCACGGATGGGCAGGACCAGGGAGCTGAAGGCGCTGCGGCCGCTCGCTCTGGCGATCGTTGCCGCCGCTGCCGAGCACGACATCATCGGCTATCTGGAGGCCGATCGTCGCTTCCATCTCGAACTGCTCGGACTGGCCGGCAACCGCAGGCTGGTGGAGGAAGTCGGCAACCTGCGCAAGCGATCGCGTCTCTTCGGGCTGAACCGACTCGCCGCGCAGGGGCAGTTGGTCACATCGGCCGAGGAGCATGTGCAGTTGCTCGACCTTCTGATCGCCGGTGACGCCCAGCGGGCCGAGACCTGCATGCTGGCCCATATGTCACATGTCAGGTCGCTCTGGGCCGAGGAGGAGGGCGACGACACGGGCACGGGAGGTGTCCGGATCAGAAGGGTGTCGCTGCCGGTCGCAGAGGCCTGAACTACCGGCCTCGTCCTGGAGGCCCGGTGTGCGGCCGCCCCCCTGTGCGCATATTGATGAGTCGACAAGCGTGACAGCCCCTGTGCGGGGCATGCATCCCGGGAGGATGTTCGGCGAGAAGGGGGCGATCGACTGTGCACGCGGGGGAGACGATGGAGCGTCAGTACGATGTCCGGCTGCACCGCAGACTTGCTCGCACCGACCTGTCGGCCGTGGCCGAAGTGCGGTGTGCTCTGCGGGAGTTCCTACGGTATCGATGGCAGGAGGATTCTGCCGAAGTGGCGGAGCTTTTGCTCAGCGAACTGGTGACCAACGCACTGGTCCACACGGATCACGGAGCGGTCGTCACCGTGAAGGTGGCACCGGCGACGCTACGCGTCGAGGTCCGGGACTTTGTCACCGGACTGACCATGTCGTACGTCCCGAACGCCGACGACGGTACGCACGGCAGGGGACTGGTCCTGGTGCATGCTCTCGCGGACGCCTGGGGAGTGACGGCGCACGCGCTGGGCAAGGTGGTCTGGTTCGAGCTGGACGGCGAAAAGCCCTGAGAGCCCGGAAGGGACCGGGCCGTCAGGGCCTTTCGTGACGGATCAGCCGAACTGCTGCTCCAGATCCTTCAGTTTCCGCTCCAGCGAATCGAGGCGGGGCAGTGCCTGAGTGTCGTCCTCGGCGGTGAGATCGACGGTGACCAGTTCATTGGAGTTCCAGTCCGAGGCGCTGGAGCCCGGACCCGTCACGGCCTGCAGAGATGGCCGGGGGCGCAAGGGCAGTTGTCCCGGCTCGGATAGGGCGGGCTCCATGGCGGACTGCGCAGAGACCGTCGAGGGGGCGATGGCCTGGACGTCCACCTGGGTGCCGCCCCGGCCGACCCGGCGCCAGGCCCGGTTCTGCCGGTTCAGCGCCTTGATGTGGGCCCGGTCCAGCTTCTCCTGGTCCTTCCTGCGGAGACGGCGCTGCTCCTTCTCACGCCGGTCCTCACGTACCTCCTCGACCGCTTCGTCCAGGGTGCGTACGCCCTCCAGCAGCATCAGTGACCAGGCGCCGAAGGTCTCACGGGGGGCGCGCAGCCACCGTACGATCCGGATCTGCGGCAGCGGACGGGGCACCAGGCCCTGCTCGCGCAGTGCGGCCCGGCGGGTCTGTTTCAGCGCCCGGTCGAAGAGCACGGCTGCCGAGAGCGACATCCCCGCGAAGAAGTGCGGAGCGCCCGCGTGGTCGATTCCGCGGGGTGCGTGCACCCAGTTGAACCAGGCGGCCGCGCCGGCGAACGTCCATACGAGCAGCCGTGATCCGAGCGCCGCGTCACCGTGGCTGGCCTCGCGCACTGCGAGTACGGAACAGAACATCGCGGCCCCGTCGAGGCCGAACGGAACGAGATACTCCCAGCCCCCGGAGAGACCGAGGTTCTGCTCGCCGAAGCCGACGAGTCCGTGGAAGGAGAGGGCGGCGGCGACCGCCGCGCAGCAGAACAGCAGGACGTACGAGGCGGTGGCATACAGCGCCTCCTTGCGTCTGCGGCGTTCCTCGCTGCGTTCCCAGCTGTCGTCGGCCGCAGAATTGTCAGTGGCGCGCTTGCCGCGTGCGACCACCGCCACCGCTGCCAGGACCCCCACGAGCAGCACGGCGCCCGGAAGCAGCCAATTCAGCGATATGTCGGTCAGTCTCATGCGCGGTCCCTTGCATCGCGTAGGGCATTTCGGGCGCCATGATTGCCGAAACGCCGTCACGCTCAGGGGGTTTCGGGGCAAGAGAACGCCATTGGGTTGGCAGGGCATACGGATAGCCGGGATCTGATCGAATATCCGTACACGGCCAGTGATCTGCGTTCGAATAGTACTACTCGTACGAGCCGCGTGGATCAGTGAGTGGGCGTCAGTTTCCTCACCCGCTCCGTGTCGCAGGTGCGCGGGCAGGTGACGCAGGTGTCCTCGGGGCGCAGCGTGTAGAAGAGGCAGCAGCTCGCCCGGTCGCGGGTGGGCAGCGACTCGCCGTTCGGCCCGGTCAGTTCACGGAAGCCCGCCGAGCCGACGTACGGCTTCGTGGTGCCCGGCAGGAGCGCCTCCAGTTCGGTCATCGCGCGCCGCTCCTCGCCGAGCAGATGGGCGATGTACCAGAGGCCTTCGACGATCTCGTCCGTCGCCATGCCCCACAGCGCCCTCCTGCCGCGGCGCATCCGGGGCCCGAAGCCGTCGAGCACCGGGCCGAGGTGTTCGGCCACCGCCGCAAGCGCCTCGGCCCGCAAAGCTGCTTCGTCCGCCACCACCCGGGCGCCCGGCAGTGCGGCCGCCGGATCGTCCGGCAGGCACGCGAACTCCCTCACGCGTACGGTCAGATGGCCCAGGGCCCGCTGGAACGCGACGTCCTCGACGGGGATCCGCGGCACCCTGCGGTGCAGGAACCACGGCACGGTCACCAACAGGCAGGCGGGCCAGGCGTAGCGGTGCAGTCCGAAGGCGGCAATCACGTCGGGGCGGGCCTGCTGTCCGTAGTCCCGAAGCACCTGCGCGTTGTCCCAGGCGAGAAACGTGTCCAGGGCCGCGCCGCCGGCCGCGAGCTCGTCCGCGCCCACCCAGCCGGCGCCGGACGGGGTCGCCGCGTCGTCCCCGAGAACCTCGGCACGCAGCCCGGGGAAGACCTCGGTCAGGCGGGCGTACGCGCCCGTCACGGCAGACGCGGTGGCACCGGGAAGCAGGGTGGGGAGGGTCATGCAGGGACCACCGAATCGCGATCGTTTGCAGGTAAGCCTTACCTTACCCGAACTGATCGGTGTTTGAACTGCGGCCTCGTCCGCTTACGGCCTGGTGCACGATAGAGAGTGGATCAGCGAGCGGCATCATGCGGCTTCGAATCCAAGGCGGAGTCGCATGACGCCGGGAGCCCGCTCGCTATCGTGCACCAGGCCGTTATCGTGCACAACGGGCATGGCGCATGCGAGCCGGCCCGTGGCCGGCCGAGGAGGTCCGAGTGGAGCAGGGCAGAGCGCGTGAGCAGGCGCCAGCGTTGTACATGTCCGCCGCGTCCTCGTCCGCGGCCACACCGCCGTCGGTACCGTCCGTCCGGATGCCGGACCAGGCGCGCGGCAATCAGCCATGTGCCGAGCGGGCCGGTGCCGACCGGGTGCGTGGTGAGCACACCCACAGCGAGCCGCCCGTGCCCCGCGTCGTGGTGCAGCGGCACTCCGTCCGCGGCCAGATCCTGGACGCCCTGCGCGCCGCTCTCGTCGACGGCGAGCTGTTGCCCGGGCAGGTCTACTCCGCCCCGGTGCTCGGCGCCCGCTTCGGCGTGTCGGCGACGCCGGTCCGTGAGGCGATGCAGCAGCTGGCGATCGAGGGCGCCGTCGAGGTCGTGCCGAACCGCGGCTTCCGGGTCGCCGAGCGCGGCCCGCAGGAGCTCGCCGAGCTGGCCGAGGTGCGCGCGCTGATCGAGGTGCCCGTCATGCTGCGGCTGGCCCGCACCGTGGAGCAGGCCCGCTGGGCCGCCCTGCGTCCGCTGGCCGAGGCCACGGTCGCGGCCGCCGCGGTGGGGGACCGGGCGAGCTACGCCGAGTGCGACCGCGCCTTCCACCGTGCGGTCCTCGCGCTCTCCGGCAACCAGCAACTCGTGATGGTCGCCGACGATCTGCACCGGCGCTCCCAGTGGCCCCTGGAGCACAACCCGGCCACCCGCCGCGCCGATCTGCTCGCCGACGCCGCGGAGCACACCGCGCTGCTCGACGCGCTGATCGCCCAGGATCTCCCCGTCGTGCAGTCGCTCGTACGCGAACACTTCGCGGGCGCGGACCGCTGACACGACGGCCGGGGCCGCCGTCACCTCCACGGACCGCTGTGGCTGGCGTGCGCGACAGCAGGGGGCAGGACGCAAAGCCCGCCGCCGCGGTGCCGCAGAACCCGAACCGTGGCCCGAACCCGCCGCCCGCACCGCCGCTTCCGACGCCGATCCCCGAGTGGAGCGACGCGGGACGGCAGCCCGGTGATCCGGTCGCGGACCGTACCTCACGGCCCTCCGCGGGGGAGGCCGTCAGTTCGCCTCGGCCGTTCCGGGGGCCGACGGCTCCAGGTGCGGGGCCAGCCAGGTCGGTACGCCGCCCAGGAGGCGGAAGAGGCGCCCCGCCTCGGTGCGCAGCCGCGCCGCCGCCTCCGGTTCCGGTTCGGTGTCCGCCAGAGCGATCAGCGCCGGCGCCGTGCCGACCAGAAAGCCCAGCTCCTCCCTTATCCGCAGTGATTCGGCGAACCCGTGCCGGGCCTCGGCCAGTTCGCCCTCGCGCAGCGACAGCAGCGCCAGGTGACGCCAGGTCGAGGAGAGCAGCAGCTCGTCGCCCTGGGCCGTGGCGCCGGCGTGCGCCCTGCGGTACGCGGCACGGGCGGCCTGCGGCGAGTCGGCGATGTTCTGCGCGATCAGGCCGCGGCGGAAGTCGAGCAGCGGGCGGCCCGGGGCCGCGGGGGAGAGCAGGGCGGCGGACCGGCTCAGCGCCACCCGGGACTCGTCGGCCCGGTCCCGTACCCCGAGGAGGGTCGACGCGTATGCCAGATGGCCGCGTTCGCAGGCAGCGGCGCCGCGCTCGGCGTCGTCGTGGGCGAGGGCCTCGGCCGTGCGCAGGGCGTCCTCGGCGTCGGTCCAGCCGTCGCCGGTGTACAGACAGCGTTCGATCAGCAGAGCCGTCCGCTGGAGTGCCGCGGCCGGATCGGTCGTGGCGTCACGTTCGAGCAGAGCGGCGGCGTCCGTCCAGCAGGCGCGTGACCGCAGCCGCCATACCGCTGTCTGGAGCGGCGGATCGTCATCTGCTGTCGTTCCGGAACCAGACATGGCGGTATGCGCCACATTGCCCTCCCCGAGCGCGCCATTGAGCTGTTGAGGGCCTGTCGTCGAACCGGGGCCCGACCCCGGTTCGACGACAGGCATTGAGTCTGGCGGCATCTCAGCACGGAATGGCACGCCGGGCCAAGGGGTCAGGTGAATGAATTCACAATCGGCCGGTCGCGGGGAGGGCTGTGGTAGACGCGTGAAGTCAGCTCATACGCAGGGCGAGGAAGAAATCGAGCTTGTCCTCGAGGCGCGAAAGGTCACGCCCCGTCAACTGCTCGATTCGCCCGACCCGGTAGCGCAAGGTGTTGACGTGCAGATGCAGTCGGGCCGCGCAGCGGGTCCAGGAACCGTCGCAGTCCAGGAACGCTTCCAGGGTCGGGATCAGTTCGGCCCGGTGGCGCCGGTCGTAGCCGCGCAGCGGGTCGAGCAGCCGTGCCGTGAACGCGCGGCGCACATCGTCCGGGACGAACGGCAGCAGCAGGACGTGCGAAGCGAGTTCGTGGTGGCCGGCCGCGCAGACCCGGCCCGGACGGGCCGCCGCCACCCGGCGGGCGTGCCGGGCCTCCTCCAGGGCGCCGCGCAGTCCCTCGGGGGAGTGCACCGCGGCGCTGACACCCAGTGTCAGGCGGCCGTCGTCAGCGAGGCCTGCGGAGAGCGGTTCGCTGACGGCGGCGAGCAGCGCGTCGGCGTGCAGCGCCGGGTCGTCCCCGGCGCCGGCCGCGGCGTCCCCGGCGTCCGTGAGGTCCGGCACCGGTCCGGCGGCAGCGGGCAGCGGTACGAGGGCGACCGCCTCGTCGCCCGTGTGCGCGACCGCGATCCGGTCGGCGGAGTCGGGGCCGGTGACCGCCGGGTCGACCAGGAGCTCCTCCAGCAGCGCCTGGGCGACGGGGCCGCCCTCGATGCCGGACGTGCCCGCGCCGCCCGTGGACCCCGGCGCGCCCTCCACGTCCCAGTCGACCCGGGCGACGACGACCTGCCAGTGCGGGGTGGTGCCGAGGCCGGGCAGCAGGACCGGGGCGGCGACCCGCAGCCTGGCCGCGATCTCGATGGGCGCGGCACCCGTCTGGAGCAGCTCCAGGACCTCCTGGGCGAGCCTGCGGCGTACCGTGCGGGCCGCGTCGCGCCGGTCCCGTTCGACCGCGATCAGCTGGGTGACGCCCTGGAGCAGATCCAGCCGGGCAGCCGGCCAGTCGCTCGCGTCGGCCTCCACCGCGAGCAGCCAGTCGGAGAGGAACGACTCGCGGACGTCCCGGGGCGCGGGGGCGGCACCCCTGCCGGTGTTCCGGATCGGGAACAGCGAATACGTGGTGCCGTCAACGGTGGCCCGGTGCGGACCCCGGCGGCCGGTGCGGGTGGCGGCCAGATGCCGGCCGGCCAGCACCGCGCCGACCGGGCCGGGCAGCGGCGCACCGGCGCCCGCGATCTGCCGGCCCGTGGGGGAGAGCACCCAGGCGTGCAGATCGAGGTCCGAGCCGAGCAGATCGAGGACCACCTCCGGGCCGCCGCCAGCCGGACCCGAGGTCATCAGCCTGCGGTGCCGGTCCACGACCGCCGCCAGATCGCCCGCCCGCTCGCCGGACACCTGGCGCACCACATGCTCGGTGATCGTTGCGAACGCGACGGCTTCATGGACGGCGAAGAGGGGGAGCCGGTGCCGCGCGCACGCCTCGATCAGATCGTCGGGGATGTCACCGAGCTCCGCCTCGCCGGCCGCGAGTCCGGCGACCCCGGCGCCCGCCAGGATTCGTACGAACGGCTCCGAGTCCGCCGCGTCCCGGCGCCACGCCAGGCCCGTCAGGACCAGCTCCCCGCCGGCCAGGTAGCGGCTCGGGTCCCGCAGGTCGGTGGTCATGACGCCGCGGACGGACCGGTCGAGCTCGTCCTCGCCACCGAGCAGCCGCAGGCCCAGCGCATCGGTTTCCAGCAGTGCGCGCAGCCGCATCTCGTTGCCGCCGATCTCTTTCGTTGGTGCGGGTGAAAACTGGGTATTGCGGTGAGGTAACTGATCCCCGCTATTCGTTCGAATCTACAAGATGAGGACGGAGACCAGCCAACTCCTTCATGGTTTCGGTGACTGCACCGTGTGGAGTCCCGGTTGTGTACTGGGTCACACATCGCTTTGGACCGGCCGGCACGTGGGGGGTGGGAGAAGGAGCGGGGCTGGGTGCGTGCAGCTGCAAGGCGGAGGATGGAGGCAACGCGGAGCGTTGTTGACTGACGACAACGCCGCAGATGTTCGTGCCCGGCCCCGCGACGCCGCCTCCCCTGTGCCGGTCGGTCCTCACAGCACATGAACAAGCCGATCCAGGGCCGGCCGTCCCCAGCCCCAGCGAACGACCGAATGAGAAGAAGAGAGCCACTCATGGACTTCCTTCGCCCCGCCAGCTGGGAGGAGGCGCTCGCCGCCAAGGCCGAGCACCCGACGGCTGTGCCCATTGCGGGCGGCACCGATGTGATGGTCGAGATCAACTTCGACCACCGGCGGCCCGAGTACCTCCTGGACCTGAACCGCATCGGTGAGCTGACCGAGTGGGAGGTGGGCCAGGAGATCGTGCGGCTCGGCGCCTCCGTGCCGTACAGCCACATCATGGAGCACCTGCGGGCCGAGCTGCCCGGCCTGGCGCTCGCCTCGCACACCGTCGCGTCCCCGCAGATCCGCAACCGCGGAGGCGTCGGTGGCAACCTGGGTACCGCGTCGCCCGCCGGTGACGCCCACCCGGCCCTGCTCGCCGCGGGCGCCGAGGTCGAGGCCGAGTCCGTACGCGGAACCCGGATGATCCCGATCGACGCCTTCTACACCGGCGTCAAGCGCAACGCCCTCGAACCGGACGAGCTGATCCGGGCCGTGCACATCAAGAAGGCCGACGGGCCGCAGCAGTACTCCAAGGTCGGCACCCGCAACGCGATGGTCATCGCAGTCTGTGCCTTCGGCCTGGCCCTGCACCCGGAGACCCGCACGGTCCGTACCGGCATCGGTTCCGCCGCCCCGACACCCATCCGTGCGAAGGAGGCCGAGGAATTTCTGAACGCCGCGCTCGAAGAGGGCGGGTTCTGGGACAGCCGCACGATCATCACACCGTCCATCGCCGCTCAGTTCGCCACGCTCGCCGCCGGCGCCTGCAACCCGATCGACGATGTGCGCGGCACCGCCAACTACCGCAGGCACGCGGTGGGGATCATGGCCCGCCGCACCCTCGGCTGGACCTGGGAGTCGTACCGCGGCAACGGCCGCAGCACCGAAGGAGCTGCCTGATCATGCGCGTCAATTTCACGGTCAACGGCCGTAAGCAGGAGGCCGACGACGTCTGGGAGGGCGAGTCCCTCCTCTACGTGCTGCGCGAGCGGATGGGCCTGCCCGGTTCCAAGAACGCCTGCGAGCAGGGCGAATGCGGCTCCTGCACGGTCCGCCTGGACGGCGTCCTGGTCTGTGCCTGTCTGGTCGCCGCGGGTCAGGTGGAGGGCCGCGAGGTCGTCACCGTGGAGGGCCTCGCCGCCTTCGCCGCCCACCGCTCCGAGGCGCACCCCGGCAGTGGCTGCGCCTCCGGCGCCTGCGGGACCGCACTTGACCAGGCCCGCCGGTGGGAGGCCAGGCCGACCGGTGAGCAGCCCCGCGACGCCGGTGAACTCTCCCCGATCCAACAGGCGTTCATCGACGCGGGCGCCGTCCAGTGCGGCTTCTGCACCCCCGGTCTGCTCGTCGCCGCCGATGAGCTGCTGGAGCGCAACCCGGAGCCGTCCGACGCGGACATCCGCGAGGCGCTCTCCGGCAACCTCTGCCGCTGCACCGGCTACGAGAAGATCCTCGACGCGGTCCGCCTCGCGGCCGCCCGCGCGGAAGAAACGGTCTGACGATGGGCGTTACCGGCTCCCCCACGAACATCAACCAGGGCACCCGCACCAAGGGCGGCATCGGCGAGTCCACGCTCCGCCCGGACGGCACCCTGAAGGTCACCGGCGAGTTCGCGTACTCCTCGGACATGTGGCACGAGGACATGCTCTGGGGCCACACGCTGCGCTCCATGGTCGCGCACGCCGAGATCATCTCGATCGACACCTCCGAGGCGCTCGCCACCTCCGGCGTCTACGCCGTGCTCACCTACGACGACCTGCCGACCTCGGTGAAGAACTACGGCCTGGAGATCCAGGACACCCCCGTCCTCGCCCACGGCAAGGTCCGTCACCACGGCGAACCGGTGGCGCTCGTCGCCGCCGACCACCCGGAGACCGCCCGCCGCGCCGCCGCGAAGATCAGGATCGACTACCGCGAGCTGCCCGTCATCACCGACGAGGCCTCCGCCACGGCGCCCGACGCGATCCTCGTCCACGAGGGCCGGCGCGACCACCACGCAGGACACGTCCCGCACCCGAACATCCTCCACCGCCAGCCCATCGTCCGCGGTGACGCGGACGCCGCCGCGGCCCGCGCCGATGTGATCGTCAGCGGCGAGTATGTCTTCGGCATGCAGGACCAGGCCTTCCTCGGCCCCGAGTCCGGCCTGGCGGTCCCCGCTGAGGACGGCGGTGTCGATCTGTACGTCGCCACGCAGTGGCTGCACTCCGACCTCCGGCAGATCGCCCCCGTCCTCGGCCTGCCCGAGGACAAGGTCCGCATGACGCTTTCCGGCGTCGGCGGTGCCTTCGGCGGCCGCGAGGACCTGTCGATGCAGATCCACGCCTGCCTGCTGGCGCTCCGCACCGGCAAGCCGGTCAAGATCGTCTACAACCGGTTCGAGTCCTTCTTCGGGCACGTCCACCGCCACCCCGCGAAGCTCTGGTACGAGCACGGCGCGACCCGCGACGGCAAACTCACCCACATGAAGTGCCGCATCGTACTGGACGGCGGCGCCTACGCCTCCGCCTCCCCGGCCGTCGTCGGCAACGCCTCCTCGCTCTCCGTCGGCCCGTACGTCATCGACGACGTCGATATCGAAGCGATCGCGCTCTACACCAACAACCCGCCGTGCGGCGCCATGCGCGGCTTCGGCGCGGTCCAGGCGTGCTTCGCGTACGAGGCGCAGATGGACAAGCTCGCGGCCGAACTGGGCATGGATCCGGTCGAGTTCAGGCAGCTCAACGCCATGGAGCAGGGCACCCTCCTGCCGACCGGGCAGGTCGTCGACTCACCGGCCCCGGTCGCCGAGCTGCTGCGCCGGGTCAAGGCCAGGCCGCTGCCGCCCGAGCGCCAGTGGGAGGTCGCCGGTGAGCAGGCCGACGTACGGGCGCTGCCCGGCGGGCTGTCCAACACCACCCACGGCGAAGGCGTCGTACGCGGCATCGGTTACGCGGTCGGCATCAAGAACGTCGGCTTCTCCGAGGGCTTCGACGACTACTCGACCGCCCGGGTCCGCATGGAGGTCGTCGGCGGCGAACCGGTCGCCACCGTGCATACCGCGATGGCGGAGGTCGGGCAGGGCGGCGTCACCGTCCACGCCCAGATCGCCCGCACCGAGCTCGGTGTCTCCCAGGTCACCATCCATCCGGCCGACACCCAGGTCGGCTCGGCCGGATCCACCTCGGCCTCCCGGCAGACATACGTCACCGGTGGCGCCGTGAAGCACTCCTGTGAGGCCGTCCGCGAGAAGGTCCTGGAGATCGGCCGCCGCAAGTTCGGTACGTACCACCCCGCCTGGGCCAACGCCGAGCTGCTCCTCGAAGACGGCAAGGTCGTCACCGACGGCGGCGAGGTACTCGCCGATCTGGTCGACGTACTGGAGGACGAGGCCGTCGACATCGAGCTGGAGTGGCGCCACCGGCCCACCGAGGCGTTCGACCTGCGCACCGGTCAGGGCAACGGCCACGTCCAGTACTCCTTCGCCGCGCACCGCGCGGTCGTCGAGGTCGACACCGAACTCGGCCTGGTCAAGGTCATCGAACTGGCCTGCGCCCAGGACGTCGGCAAGGCCCTCAACCCGCTGTCCGTCGAAGGACAGATCCAGGGCGGTACCACCCAGGGCCTGGGCGTCGCTGTCATGGAGGAGATCATCGTCGACCCGAAGACCGCGAAGGTACGCAACCCGTCCTTCACGGACTACCTGATCCCCACCATCCTCGACACGCCGACCATCCCGGTCGATGTGCTCGAACTCGCCGACGACCACGCCCCGTACGGGCTCCGTGGCGTCGGCGAGGCCCCGACCCTGTCGTCGACCCCGGCCGTCCTCGCGGCGATCCGGAACGCGACGGGTCTGGAGCTGAACAGGACGCCGGTGCGCCCCGAGCACCTCACCGGCACCTGACCGAGAGCTCCCGCCGAACTCTCCGGGCGGTGCGGGCCTCCCAGGAACGTCACCCATCCGCCGCCCGCACCGCCCGGAGAACTCATGCACCGCACCGCTCGCGGTCCTCGGCACCACCGAGCGGTACCCCGTCCGCGGTACCGCTCGGCCGGAAACACCCGCAGTACCCGCAGATCCACTCTGCGTGAACAGTTCGTCTCGGGCCGTCCCCCGGGTCGTGCAGCCAAGCAGTCATCCCAAATCCCGCAGCACGAGTCTCCATCGCGGGTGCCCCTGTGAACCTTGGGAGTCAGGCATCATGACCCAGCAGTCAGTGGAGTACAGGACCACCGCGGAGGAGGCGGGCCCCGGCTCGCGCATCCCCGTCGGCAGATCCTGGCTCGACCGGTACTTTCACATTTCCGAGCGTGGATCCACGGTTGCGCGCGAAGTGCGCGGCGGCGTCACGACCTTCATGGCCATGGCGTACATCCTTCTGCTCAACCCGCTCATCCTCGGCGGCAAGGATGTCGAAGGGCAGCTGCTCAGCCGGCCGGGACTGATCACCGCCACCGCGCTCGCCGCGGCCGCGACCACCCTGCTGATGGGCTTCGTCGGCAAGGTGCCCTTGGCGCTCGCCGCCGGGCTCAGTGTCTCCGGTGTCCTTTCGTCGCAGGTCGCCCCCGAAATGACCTGGCCGCAGGCCATGGGCATGTGCGTGATGTACGGCCTGGTGATCTGCCTCCTGGTGGTCACCGGCCTGCGTGAGCTGATCATGAATGCGATCCCGCTCGCGCTGAAGCACGGCATCACGATGGGCATCGGCCTGTTCATCGCCCTGATCGGCCTCGTCAAGGCCGGATTCGTGCACGAGAACCCGGCTCCCGGCGGCGGTCCCGTCTCTCTCGGCCTGACCGGTGAACTGGCCGGCTGGCCAGTGCTGATCTTCTGCGTGACCCTGCTGCTGATCTTCATGCTGCAGGCGCGCAACATCCCCGGTGCGATCCTCATCGGCATCGTCGTCGGCACCGTGATCGCCGTGGTCATCAACACGCTCGGCGACATCGACCCCAAGGCCTGGTACAGCGGTGCGCCGGAGCTCAAGGGCAGCGCGGTCTCCTCGCCGGACTTCTCGCTCTTCGGAAACGTCGATTTCGGCGGCTGGGGCGACGTCGGCGCGATGACTGTCGGCTTCATCGTCTTCACCCTTGTGCTGGCCGGCTTCTTCGACGCGATGGCCACCATCATCGGCGTCGGTACGGAGGCCGGGCTCGCCGACGACAGGGGCAGGATGCCCGGCCTGTCCAAGGCGCTGTTCATCGACGGCGCAGGCGGTGCGATCGGCGGCGTCGCCGGAGGCTCCGGCCAGACCGTGTTCGTCGAGTCGGCGACCGGCGTCGGCGAAGGCGCCCGTACCGGCCTCGCCTCCGTCGTCACCGGACTCTTCTTCGCGGCCTGTCTGTTCTTCACCCCGCTCACCGCGATTGTGCCCGCCGAGGTGGCTTCCGCCGCTCTGGTCGTCATCGGAGCGATGATGATGCAGAACGCCCGCCATGTGGACTGGAGCGATCGTTCCGTCGCGATCCCGGTCTTCCTGACCGTGGTCCTGATGCCCTTCACCTACACCATCACCACCGGCGTCGCAGCCGGTGTCATCTCCTATGTGGCCATCAAGGCGGCCCAGGGCAGGGCCCGGGAGGCAGGCGGCTTCATGTGGGGGCTCACGGTGATCTTCGTCATCTACTTCGCCCTGCACCCGATCGAGAGCTGGCTGGGCGTCAACTGACCCGCCGCCCCTCCACACCTCGCTTAAGGAGACACGCCATGCTGGACATCGCCGAAGAGCTTCACCGGTGGGTCGGGCAGGGACGCGAGTTCGCCGTCGCCACGGTCGTGGCGGTCGGCGGGAGCGCGCCCCGGCAGCCCGGAGCCGCCCTCGCCGTCGACCGCGACGGCAACGCGATCGGTTCGGTCTCCGGCGGGTGTGTGGAGGGTGCGGTGTACGAGCTGTGCCAACGGGCCCTCGACGACGGCCTCACCGTACGGGAGCAGTTCGGCTACAGCGACGAGGACGCCTTCGCCGTCGGTCTGACCTGCGGCGGCATCATCGGCATCCTGGTGACACCGGTCCGCGCGGACGACCCCGCACGCCCGGTGTTCGCCGCCGCGCTCGCCGCCGCGGCGGCCGGGCAGGCGGCGGCGGTGGTACGGATCACCGACGGCCCCGCCGAACTCCTCGGCCGCCCCCAACTCGTCCACCCCGACGGCTCGTACGAGGGTGGGCTCGGCGGACATCCGGAGCTGGACCGCACCGCCGCGGCCGAGGCCCGCGCCATGCTGGACGCGGGCCGCACCGGCCCCGTCACCATCGGCGCCGAGGGCTCACGCTGCGGCCGCCCCCTCGCCCTGCTCGTCGAATCGAGCGTTCCGCCGCCCCGGATGATCGTCTTCGGGGCCATCGACTTCGCCGCCGCCCTGGTCAGGGCCGGCAAATTCCTCGGGTACCACGTCACCGTGTGCGACGCCCGCCCCGTCTTCGCCACGGCGGCCCGCTTTCCCGACGCCGACGAGATCGTCGTCGACTGGCCGCACCGCTACCTTGCGGCGACCGCCGTCGACGCGCGCACCGTGCTCTGCGTGCTCACCCATGACGCCAAGTTCGATGTTCCGCTGCTGGAAAGGGCGTTGAAGCTTCCGGTCGCGTACGTCGGCGCGATGGGCTCGCGCCGCACCCATCTGGAACGCAACGACCGGCTGCGCGCGGTCGGCGTCACCGAGATCGAACTGGCCCGGCTGCACTCACCGATCGGCCTCGACCTCGGAGCACGCACCCCCGAGGAGACCGCGCTCTCCATCGCCGCCGAGATCGTCGCCGACCGGCGCGGCGGCAGCGGCGTCCCGCTCACCGGCGCGCACACGCCGATCCACCACGAGGGCGGCCGGCCGCCGACCGGATTGATCACGTCCGTGGCCTGAACCGTCCCGTGAACCACGATTGTCCGGCCATGATTGTCCGGCGAGCGAACACGAGATCGATCTGGCCACCACCAACGGCTTCATATGGTCAGGAACGGCTGATCGCGCCGCGCGCCACCGCAGCCGCACAGAGCAGCGCAGGGAGCGCCGCGACCGCGAAGCAGACGGTCGGCGGCAGACGGTCCACCAGCAGGCCCACCGCCGCGGTGCCCGCCGAGGACCCGGCGTTGACCGCGGTGTTGACCCATGCACCCGCCTGTGTGCGGCTGTCCGCGCCGACGGACTCGTCCGCGACGAGATACGCGGTGGTCAAGGCCGGGGCGACGAAAACCCCGGCGGCCGTGACCACCGCGACCAGCACGTACACATGGGGCGACATCCCGGCCACGACCATCGCCACACCGAGACCGGCGGCCGGTACCGGCAGCCGCGCCCGGTTCGACGCACGCCATGAGACGGCACCATAGGCGAGCCCACCGACCGCGCTTCCGGCAGAGAGGGCGGCCAGCACCCACACCACCGCCGCGCCCCGGTGATGCTGCTCGGTGAACGCCACCACCAGCAGTTCCAGCGCCCCCAGACACAGCCCCACGGCGGCTGCCACGATCGCGGCGTGCCGCAACCCGACGATGCCGAGCAACCGCTGCCTGCGGGGTGTGTCCCGTGACGCAGCGGCATTCTCCGTCGACGGTGGCGCGCCGGGACCGCGCACCGCGGGTGAGGACGCCAGTGCCGACGCGCCCACCAGAACGAGCGCGGCACTGATCGCGACCCCTGCCGCGGGGACGGTGAACCTCATGACCAGACCCACGAGCAACGGTCCAGTGACGAACAGCAGTTCCTCGGCGACACCGTCCAGGCTGTACGCGCGCCGCAACAGCTCACGGTCGGGAACGAGACTGCTCCACAGGGTCCGCATCACCGGTCCCAGCGGCGGAGTGCAGGCGCCTGCCGTCACGGCAAGCATCCCCAGCGAGAGCGAGGAAGCCCCCGGTCGCCAGGTGACGTAGGCCAGGGTGGCGAGCAGTGTGGCGTAGACACCGGCCATCGGCGGCAGTGCCCGCCGCGGCCCGTACCGGTCGATCAGCGCGGCACGGGCGGGGGAGAGAAAGACACTGGTCGCCCCGAACAGAGCCATGACGGCGCCCGCGACGGAGTACGAGCCGGTGGCGTCCTTCACCGCCAGCATCAGCGAGAGGGAGACCATCCCGTACGAGAGTCGCCCCAACAGAGCGGCACCGAAGGTGCGGGAAGCGTGAGGAGTACGCAGGACGGTGGCATACGAAGGGGTGCGCGAGGGCGCGGTTGAAGGCGAGAGCATGAGGACGTTCCTCGTGAGGGCAGCGTGGCATGCGGCGCTGCGGGCGTGCGGGGACACCGAAGGGCCGCACCCGGTGGGACGGGGTGCGGTCAGTGCGGGGTCCTACGCACGGGAGAGGAACATGCCGACCAACTTATCAGGGTGAGAAGCGTGTTGTGGAGGGTCGCTTCAGGGCCGCATCGGTCAAAAATTGCTGTGAGGTGTGACAGCGCGTCGAGTAGCTTTGCGCACCCACCGGTGCGAATGACGCGAACAAGCGGCCCGAATGACATGTCACATGTCCCTGGATGCCGCAGGCGGATACTGACGGCGCCCCCGCAGCCCGCAGGGGCGCCGTCGACGGATCCGGGCGACGCGTCAGGCGTTCAGCATCCCCGACGTGTCGATGACCTGGCGGATCGCCCGGCCCGAAGCCAGCTCCTCCATCGCCGCGTTGATGTCGGCCAGCGGCAGCGTGCCCGTGTGCATCTGCTCCACTGGCATCAGGCCCGCCCGCCACAGGTCCAGGAACCTGGGAATGTCGCGGCGCGGGACCGCGTCGCCCATGTACGAGCCCAGCAGGGATTTGCCCTCGCCCGCGAACGCCAGCGCCGGGACCTCCAGCACCCGGTCAGGGGCGGGGAGGCCCACCGAGACGACCTTGCCGCCCCGGGCCACGGCCGTCAGGCACTCCGCCATGACCTTGGGACTGCCCACCGCCTCTATCGCCAAGTCGGCTCCAGCGGAAGTGAGTTCACGGATCGTGCCGACCGCCCCGCCGGGCGCGTACACATGCGTCGCACCCAACCGGACAGCCAGCTCGCGCTTCTCCTGGACCGGGTCGACCGCGATGATCGGGTACGCCCCCGCTGCCCGGGCGCCCAGCACCGCGGACAGTCCCACACCGCCCAGGCCGTAGACCACCGCCGACTGGCCGGGGCGCAGGGCCGCCGTGTTGATGACGGCGCCCGCGCCCGTAAGGACCGCGCAGCCGAACAACGACGCGACCGTGAACGGGATGTCCTCGGGGATCGGCACCACGGACTCCTGGGCCAGCACCGCGTATTCGGAGAACGCGGAGACGCCCAGCTGGTGGTGGACCGGACTGCCAGAGGCGTCGGTCAGGAGCGAAGGGCCGTGCAGCAGCGCGCCCGAACCGTTCGCCGCGGCCGCCTGCGCACACAGGGCGGGCCGACCCGCCGCACAGTCGGCGCAGAAACCGCAGCTCGGCACGAAGACCAGAGCCACATGGTCCCCGGGACGGACCCGGCTGACGCCCGGCCCGGTGTCCTGGACGACGCCCACCGCCTCGTGCCCCAGAGCCATCGGCAGTGGGCGGACCCGGTCACCGTTGACCACCGAGAGGTCCGAGTGGCAGAGCGAGGCGGCCGCGATACGGACCAACACCTCGCCCTCGCGCGGGGCACCCAGCTCCAGCTCCTCCACCTCCACCGGACGGGTCTCGGAGTAGGGGCGGGCCGTCGATATTCCGCGCAGTACCACCGCACGGGTCTTCATGCCCGCACCTCCGGACGAGGCACGCAGCGCAGCACGTCGCGGCTCTCCAGCAGCGGGACGACCTTGCCGAGCACGATCTCCTGGAAGTGCGGGGTGGCGCAGTGCGTGATGAAGTCGGCCTCGGAGACGTACTCCTCGTACAGCACTATCGCCCGCGGGTCCTCGGTGCCCTGGTGGACCCGGTAGGCGAGATTGCCCGGCTCCTTGCGGGATGCGGCGGCCATCGCGTCGAGCAGGGAGAGGACGCTGTCCTCCTCGCCGGCCTTCGTGCGGTAGCGGGCTACGACCACATATGTCATGGGGGGATTACTCCTGAGGTGCGGCGGGCCTCTTCAGGGCGGCGGGCGGGACCGGTGGCAACTGGTCCCGGCGCAGGTGCCAGAGGCGGGGGTCGGAGGTGGCGGCCGCGGCCGACCCGAGGGCCAGCGCGAGCGCCACGTCCGCGGCGGTTTCCACGAAGCCGGCAGCGACCGACGGGGACATCGCGCGCTGTGCCTGCGCGCTCATCCGGGCGACGATCGGGGCGGGCATGATCTCGACCAGGTCCGGCGCCCCGCGCGAGATGGCGTCCGTGGAGCGGCGCAGGTTGGACCGGTCGGTGACGAACACCTTCATCATCGTCAGCAGGCCGAGCGGGCGGCCCTTCTCTATGAGGGAGAGCCGGGTGCTGACCACGCCGTGCGCGCCCATGTTCTTGATGAACTCCAGCGCGCCCCGGTCCTGAGCCAGACCGGGGCTGCTGTCCACGTTCACGAACACGGTCTTCCCCGCCCGGCCCAGCACCGGCACGACCTGGGGCAGCTGCCCCACCGTGAGCGACGCGAGGATGCACACCTTCGCCGGTGCGGTCAGGAACTGCCGCAGCGGCTGGGTGCCGACGAGCGACGCCACGACCGGCACCTCG
Organism: Streptomyces sp. NPDC051286; assembly: GCF_044455345.1. Classification (NCBI taxonomy): domain Bacteria; kingdom Bacillati; phylum Actinomycetota; class Actinomycetes; order Kitasatosporales; family Streptomycetaceae; genus Streptomyces; species Streptomyces sp. NPDC051286. The sequence continues at coordinate 188,372 of NZ_JBITER010000005.1, forward strand.
GCGAAGGCCGAGGCGAGCCGGGGGTCGAGTGCGGCACCGGACCGGGACGGGGAGGGGGTCATGGAAGGGGCCTGCCTGGGGAAGGAGGGTTCGCGGCTGCTGAGATCAGTTCAGCGGGGACGTACCGAATCGGCTGGGAAGGCCCAGTTTGCCAGGGTTGAGAATGCCCGCCGGGTCCAGGGCCTTCTTGACCGCGACGAACGTCGCGAAGCCCGCCCCGAGGGACTCCTCCAGGTAGGGGCCACGCAGCAGACCGCAGCCGTGGTGGTGGCTGAGCGCCGCCGCGTGCTTGATGAGTACGGCGTTGGCCGCATCCCACACCGAGCGGTACCAGTCGCGGCGCGACTCGGGCGCCACGTCGCCGCGCAGCGAGAAGTAGACGCAGGCCCCGTCGGTGTACGCGTGGGACTGGTGGGCCGAGGCCGCCAGGGTGCCCTCCACCGACTGGATCGCGGCCACCACCTCGGCGTAGATCACCGGGAGGTCGGTCCACGATGCGGCCATCTCCAGGGTGTCGGCGACGAAACCCGGACCAGGCTTGAAGCCGTCGGCGGACTTGCCGACCAGCATCCGCTCGTCCAGCCAGCGCTCGAACACGGCCTTGCTGTCCAGCTCGGGGCCGTACTCCCGGCAGACCTCCTTCGACACCCCGATCGAGGCGTCGACGATGGCAGGGTCGCCCTCGTCCGCGATGAGCAGGAGATTGGTCTCCGGGTGGCCGAAGTGGGTGCCCGACTCCAGCGTGTCGTACAGCCGCAGGACGGCCGGGGTGGCACCGCGCTGCATGATCCTGCGGCAGGCGTCCAGGCCCTCGGCGAAGGTCTTGAAGCCGAACGCGACGGCGTTCGCGTACTCCGGCAGCGGGTGGACCCGCAGCCGCGCCGAGACGATGACACCGAGGGTGCCCTCGGAACCGACGAACAGCTGGCGCAGGTCCGGGCCGACCGCGGCGCGGGCGTAGTCACCGTACGTGGCACGCGTACCGTCCGCGTGCACGACATCCACGCCGACGACCATGTCCTCGATCTTGCCGTAACGGGTGGAGAGCTGACCGGCGCCGCGGCAGGCGATCCAGCCGCCGACCGTGGAGACGGCGAACGCGGACGGCCAGTGGCCGGTGGTGACGCCGTACTCCTCCTGGAGCTGCTTCTCGAAGAGGTCGCCGAACATGCCGGCCTGGACGTCGACGATGTTCGACTCGGCGTCGAAGCCGGTGATCCGGTTCAGCCCGCAGACATCCAGGACGACGCCGCCGAAGACGGGGAGCGCCGCGCCCGTGACGTTGGAGCGGCCCGCGGACGGGGTGACCGGGATGCCGGCCCCGTGGCAGATCCGCAGCACGGCCGCGACCTGGTCGGCGTCGGCCGCCTCGACGATCACGGCATTCGGTGTCGCGGGACGGCCCTCGGTCTCGCCGATCATCGAGCCGGCCCACCAGTCACGGGTCCGGGTGACGACCTCGTCGCGGGAGGTGTGCACCGCGTGCGCGGCCTCGCGCAGCGCCTCGACCACGGCCTCGGGGACCTCGACCGGGTCGGTCTGGAGGGCGGCCTCGCCGTCCCCGATCGGGGTGTTCTGCGCCCACTTGGCGAAGCTGGGGGCGCCGATCGTGTAGTTGCCCCGGTTGAACGGATGGGTGATGGTCTGACGGCTGATCATGCTGCTGCCCCTTCGAGGAGTACGGACTTTTCGTGGCGGACGGCTGCGAGGTACTCGGAGACCGAACGCTCCACATCGGCCTCCGAGAGGTTCAGTTCCTGGCCGAGGATCGCGCCGACGGCCTCGGCGGCGTCGATGGAGGCGTCCCGGGCGAACAGACGGGCGCGCAGCCGGCGGGAGAGCACGTCGTCGACCGAGCGGGCCAGTTCGGCACGGGCCGCGTACACGACCTCCGCCTTGGTGTACGGGAGTCCCGCGACGATCGGCTCGGCCAGCGCGGGGTCGTCCTGGATCAGGTCACCGACGAACCGGGCCTCGGTACCGAAGCGTTCGCCGAGATGGGCGGCGATGCCACCGGATGCGGCTACGGCCTCGGCGTCGTATCCGGCGCCGCCGAGCAGCGGGAGGTCGGTGGTGCGGCTCCTCCCCTTGCGGCCGAGGACCGTCATCACCTTGTCGATGACGAGTTCACCCATGTGCCTGCTGGTGGTGAGCTTGCCGCCGGTCACCGTCACCATGCCGGTGCGGCCTACCGTGATGTGATGGTCGCGGCGCATGTCGAGCGTCGCGCCTTCCTTGCCGCCGACCAGCGGACGAAGACCGCCGATGGAACCGACCACGTCGTCCGGGGTGAGCTTCCCCTCGAAGGCGGTGTTGGCGCCCTCCAGCAGGAAGTCCATCTCCGCACGGGTGCAGTGCACATCGTCGGGGGAACCCTGGTAATCCTCGTCCGTCGTGCCCAGCACGACGCTGTTGCCCCAGCGGGTGCAGGTCGCTCGGCGCGCCCGGCCGGGGATCGGCACGGTGACCGTGCAGTTGATCCGCACCTTGTCCCACGGAACCACGATGTGGACACCCTTGGCGGGCCGTACCTGCGGCTGGTGACCGGCGTCCGCCTTCGCGTCGAGTTCGTCGGTCCACACCCCGGTGGCGTTGACGACGGCCCGTGAGCGGATGTCGATGGTGTCGCCGTCCGCCGAGACCCGGGCACCGGCCACCTTGCCCATCTGCATCAGCAGACCCTCGGCCCTGGCGCCGTTGAGGACCGTCGCGCCGAGCGCGGCGGCGGTGCGGATGATGGTGAGGACGAGCCGGGCGTCATCGGTACGGGCGTCGAAGTACATCAGCCCGCCCTTGAGGTTCTCGGCGCGCAGCGTCGGCGCCTGCGCGAGGACCTCGGGGACGGTGAGCCGCTGGTGGAGCTTGCCGATCCGCCAGCCGCCGACCAGGTCGTACGTCCACAGCAGACCCTCGAAGCCCTTGGCGAGGCGGGCGTCGAAGATGCCCTCCTTCTCCAGGATCGGGAAGAGGAACGGCAGCCGGTGCACCAGATGCGGGGCGTTCTTGCGGAAGCGGTGACGCTCCAGGAGCGAGTGGCGGACCAGGTTGACGTTGCCCTGCTCGATGTAACGCAGGCCGCCGTGCACCATCTTCGAGGACTTCGACGACGTGCCGGAGGCGAAGTCGTCCTTCTCGACCAGTGCCGCGCGCAGCCCGCGCGAGGCGGCGTCGAGCACGGCGTACGCCCCGGTGATGCCGCCGCCGATGACGAGCACGTCGTACGTGTCGTCGGCCAGCCGGCGCTTGAGGGCTGCCCGGTCGAGCAGCAGGGGCGTTCGGCGGGTCGCCGCGGCGCTGCGCCGCGGTTTCCGGGCGGGCATGGTGATCACAACATCAACTCCTGGTGTTTCGGTGCGGCGGCCGCGTGGTCGGGTACGGGCCGCCAGTGCGACGGTCGGAAGCCGTCAGTGGGGGGTGTGGGATTCGGGGTCCTTCAGAGGGAGCAGTGCGGGGTCGTCGAGGTGGGCGATCAGCACGTCGCGCCAGGCGGACCGCTGCGCGGTGCGTTCGGCCGCGGTGATCGCAGGTTCGAAGATCCGGCCGTGCGGCTGCGCCTCGACGACCTCTTCCAGCGAGGACCACAGGCCCTGGGCGACACCGGCCAGATAGGCGGTGCCGCGCAGGCTGGCGGTTGCGGAGTCGGAGACCCGCTCCAGCGGCAGGCCGGTCAGGTCGGCCTGGATCTGCATGAGCGGGTCGCTTCCGGAGACGCCGCCGCCGACCCGCAGCCGGGTGAACGGCGTGCCCATGGTGTCGGCGACCCCGTCGATCAGGTCGCACACCGAGTGCGCGATCCCGTCCAGCACGGCGCGCGCGAGATCCGCGCGGGTGGTGGCGAGGGTGAGCCCGGTGAGGGATGCCGTGGCTTCCGGGTGCCAGACCGGCGTACGGACCCCGGCGAGTGCCGGGACGAAACGCGGGGTGCGGCCCGGCCGGGTGGGGACCCGGCCCGCTTCCTCACCGAGCTCCTTCGGCGATGCGAACAGGCCCAGGTCGTCGCAGAGCCAGCGCAGCGCCGAACCCGCCGTGGAGGTGTAGGCCTCCAGGCTGTAGTGGCTGATGTCGCCCTGCCGCCGGCCGGGCTGGGCGAGTACCCCGGAGATGTCCGGCCGGGGCAGGGCGGGCGTGGTGCCGGTCGCCGCGTCGACGAAGGCGCCGGTTCCGTACACGCACATGCCTTGCCCGGCGGCGAGGCCGCCGAGCGCGACGAGAGCGGCGTGCTGGTCGCCCATGGAGGCGGTCAGCGGGACGGCGATCCCGAGTGCGCCAGGGGCGGTCGTACCGAATCCGGCGTCGTCGGAGCGGAGTTCCGGCAGCAGGTCGAGGGGGAAGCCGAGGTGGCTGATCCACTCCTCGTCCCAGGCGTGCCGCTCCAGGAGATAGCCGCCGGTGGACGCGGCGTTGGTCGGGGTGGTGGCGTGCACGGCGCCGCCGCTGAGGCGCCAGATCAGCCAGGTGTCGACGGTGCCGAAGAGGAGCCGGCCCTCGCGGTGGGCGGCGGCCACCTCCGGGTGCGCGGCGATCTGCCGGGCGGCCCAGAGGAACGGGGCGCGGGCGCCGACCGGCCGGCCCTGACGGGCCAGCAGGGCGGCGTCCCACTCGCCTTCGTACGCGGTGAGCTCGGTCGCGTACCGCCGGTCCTGCCACACCACCGCGGGCAGCAACGGCCGCCCGGTGACCCGGTCCCACAGCAACACGGTGGCCCGCTGGGTGGAGAGCGCGACCGCGGTGATCTCGATTCCTTCCTCGCGGGCCCGGCGGACGGCCCGGCGCGCCACCTCGACGGTGGCGGTCCAGATCTCCATCGGGTCCTGCTCGACCGAGAGGTCGTCCGGATGGCTGACCTCGATCGACCGGTAGAACACCTCGTGGGCGGCGCCCGAGTCGAGGACGACTCCGGCCCGGGTGCCCGTGGTGCCCTCGTCGATGGACAGCACGCCGCGCCGTGGGGCGGCGCCGGGGAACGTCTGGGTCATTGCAGCCCTTTCATTGCGAGCATCGCGCTGTGCGGAGGGGTACGGAGGGGAGGGGACCATCGTGTGGTGCGGCAGGCCCGGCGGCAGGTCAGCGCGCGGTGACGGACTCGGCGGATTCCGTCGAGCCGGCCCGGGCACCGATGGCGGCACGGTCCTGTCCGGCTGCCTCGTCGGGCGAAGCGGCCTTCGTCGGGTCCCACTTGATCGCCAGACAGGTGATCAGGCCGAGCAGGGGCACGACGGAGAGCACCAGGAACGTGTCGGCGAGCCCGAGCGATTCCTTGATCTGCGGGAAGACGTACAGCCCGGCGACACTGCCGAAGCTGCCGACCATCCCGGTGACGCCGGTGCCGAGCGCGCGGACGTCACTGCTGTACGAGAGCGCGGCGATGGACTTGCCGTTGGCGCCGGGGCCAGCGGAGTGGCAGAGGATGAACAGGACCGGCAGCAGGAACGCCACGGCCGTGGGGACCTTCTCGAAGGTCAGCCCCATCGCCAGCAGCGCGACGAAGACTCCGGCGAATCCGGCGGCGGAGCTGAGCCGCAGCCCGAGCCGGCGGCCGAAGTACGCGGACAGAAGCCCGCCCGCGATACCGAAGGCGTTGAAGACCATCGAGCCGACGGTGGCCTTCTCGAAGCTCTCGCCGAAGATCGTCAGGCTGATCAGCGGCAGATACCAGCCGACCGCGAAGTACTGCATCGACTGCCCGAGCGAGATCACCGAGGAGAGGAGCGTGCGCGGCAGGTACTCGCCCTTGAAGAGCAGTCCGACCTGCCGGAATCCGATGGCGGGAGCCGCGGTGGCGGCGCGGGTCGCCTCGTCGGGCTTACCGGCGACGGCCTTGATCCGGTAGATCTTGTCCAGGTTGACGACGGCCTCGTCCAGGCGGCCCTTGCCGGCCAGCCAGGTGGGGCTCTCCCGGAGCATCAGCCACTGGCCCAGGAGCAGCGTGGTTGCGACGACCGCGGCCGAGCCGACCGACCAGCGCCAGATGTCCGCGCCGACGTCCAGGTTGAAGAAGAGCAGGGCGAGGGCGAGGTTGCTGGTGGTGGCGACGTACCAGACGGCCTGCCACAGGTTCAGCCGGCCGCCCAGCTTCGCGGGCGTGTACTCGGCGAGCAGCGCCATGGCGACCGCGAAGTCGATGCCGTACGCGACACCCACCAGGACCCGGCCGAGCCAGACGACGGTGAAGTCACCGGCGAAGGCGGCGAGCAGGGCGCCCGCGATGGCGAACACCTTGGCGATGAGCAGCGGGGGGACGCGGCCGATCAGGGTGGCGAGCCAGCCGCCGACCGGATTGAAGATGATCGCCAGGGCCGGAGCGGTGGCCGTGAGGATCGAGACCTGGGTGCTGGTCAGCTCCATCTGGGTCGTCATCGGCCCCAGACCGGCGCTCAGCGCGGCATTCGAATAGGCGTCGAGGAACAGCCCGCCGAACACGAGGAACCAGATGACTTGCGCCCGGCCGGTGATCTTTCCCAGCCCATCGATGAGCGCAACGACGTCGGCGACGCCTTTGACGCTCGGACGTTGTGCCATGAATCCGCCTTCGAGGAAGACCCATCGGCGGCACGGGGAGCACAAAGAAACAGGCATGACGAAACCACCGACAGGTGGTCTATGTCTGTGCCTGTCAAAACACTGCGGAAAGCGCCGCAGCACGTGAACTGCAAGAAGTACGAACTACGCAGTGAGGTTAAGAACGAGTCAGGAGAAACGTCAAGGGTTTCCGGCAGGTTACTCAAATGTGACGCGGGTCTTGACGGTGCCGGGGGAGAGCGCTGTGGCCTGTGACAGCCACCGGAGCGCCACCCGCGGCATGCGAAGGGCGGGGCGGTGCGCTGCCCGCACCACCCCGCCCCGCACCCGTGAGGTCTTCGTCAGTGCCCCGTCTGCAGTGCCGCCCAGGTGTCCGGCCCCACGATGCCGTCGGCCGCCAGGCCCCGGCTCGCCTGGTAGCTGCGTACCGCCGTCAGCGTCGCCCGGCCGAACCTCCCGTCGATACCGACCGTCGAACCGAGCGCCGCGGTGAGTGAGCGCTGGAGCCGCTTCACTCCGTCGCCCGCGTCACCCTGCTCGAGGGGCGCCGTCGGACCGGCCGACAGCAGCGCGGTCCAGGTCCTGTCTCCCACGATGCCGTCGGCCGTCAGGCCATGGGCCGCCTGATAAGCGATCACCGCATCCCGTGTGGCCGGGCCGAAGCTGCCGTCCACCGCGCCCATCACGTAGCCCTGCTCGCCCAGCAGCTGCTGAACCGCCTTGACCTGGGCTCCCGTTGAGCCGCTCTGCTGGGTCGCGTACGTGGTGAAGCTCAGCCCGTCACGGCTGGCGCCGCCACGGGTGTCCCCGCCCACCAATTGCATGTAGCGCGTCCAGTCCCAGTACGGGCCCGGGTCCGTGTGGTCGTTGCCCGGCGCCTCGCTGTGCCCGATGATGTGTGCCCGGTCCTTCGGAATCCCGTACCGGTCGCACAGATGCTTCGTCAGGGCCGCTGAGGATCGGTACATCGTGTCCGTGAACCAGGACGGGTCGTCGATGAATCCCTCGTGCTCGATGCCGAGCGCCGAGGCGTTCGCGCCCCGGGCGTGGTAAGCGGTGTCGCTGTCGCGGACCGTCTGGGTGATCTGCCCGTCGGAGGAGCGGATCACGTAATGGGCGCTCACCTCGGACGTGGGGTCCTGGAACCAGCTGATCGAGCCCGAGTACGAGCCCTGCGTGACATGGATGATCACCTTGTTGATCGGCGCCGACCGGCCCTTGGTGAAGTTGTTCGGGTCGGCCGGGACCCACAGGGCCGACGGGTAGTCGGCGCTCCGGGCGCGTGACCCGCGGTCGGAGAAGGCGCCCTTCTCCGGGGCGACCGGGCGGGCGGTCACCGAGACCCGCTCGCCGCCGGGAACGGTGGTGACGATCCCGTTCGCGAGGAACGTGTAGACCGTGTCGGCGTAGAGGGCGGCGGCGCGGCCCGTCGTGCCGCTGTACCGCGCCACGGCCGGGTACCAGGCGTTGATGTCATCGCGCTCGTCGCCGTCGAGGCCGATGCGGTCCGCGTACGCGCGCAGCACGGCCGCGCCGCCGAGGATATTGGCCGCGGTGTCCGACCGGAGCTTCGACAGCGGCGCGCCGGTGAGCGCGGCCGCCGTTTCCAGCGTGTGGTTGCTGGGGTTGCTGACCAGGTGCATCACGCCGTACCCGTTCGCCTGGCTGGGGCGCCCGGCGTGGCCGTCGAGGTGCGTTTCGCCATAGCCGACGGCGGCGAGCAGGTCGCGCGGTACGTCGAACTCCCGTGCCGCCTGCTCCAACGCCTGGTTCATGGAGGAGCCGGCGGCGACCGGAGGGGGTGCGGCGAGAACCGGCGTGCCGGTCGCGGCGAGCGCGGTGGCGGTGAGAGCCACCAGCACGGATGCGCGGCCCCTCGTGTGGGCTGCGGCGCGTCTGGGCATACCTGCTCCTGCTCTGTGGGGGAGAAAGAACGGCCCCCGGAACCGAGTGGGGTGGGTCGAGGGCCGCGAAGCGGGCTCAGGCTATCCATGCGTCCAGGGCATGAAAAACATTTGCCTGCGTGTCGAACTCCCTGTCACTCCGGCAGAGTTGACAAGCGAGATAGTAAGCAGCCCGGCGGTGCGACCGGTCGTCGGGCGACGGCGTGACTAGGCGTCAGATGTGTACCGTACCGCGCTTCCGCTCCGTGACGAGCTGCCGCGCGACGTCGGTGACCACGTCCTCCTGACCGGCATACCCCGCGGGACCGCGATCCTCGCCCGTACCGACTCGTCGGTCGTTGCGGCGATCAGCTTCATCTCGTCGGTGCTGGAGAATCCGTAGTTGAACGAGGAGTTGACCAGGTCGTCGCCGTGACTGACCTCCAGTACCTCGACGCCGGCGTCGTCCAGCGCCCGGGGGTGTGCTTGGCGTGGAAGCGGCTGTCCAGCACATGTCCGTAGTCGGGCTCGTCGATGCCGAGCTGACGCTGCATCGGGCGGGCGGTGAGCCCCTTGTGGCCCGCGATCGGTGTCCGGCCTTGGTGCGGGCGCGGACCCGGCGAAGCTGGATGTACGCATCGTCAGTCCCGGTTCCAACGCGGTGAGCGGGGCGACGGGCGCTCCGCTGCGGCAGGAGTCGAGGAGCAGCCGGGCGGCCTCCGCGCGCCGCGAGCCGTCCGGTGCCGTGGCGCTGGTCACTTGTGCTCCCCGAGGAAGCCGAGTGCCAGCTCGTTGAAGACGGCAGCCTGCTCCCACTGCGGCAGGTCAGACGCTACGGGAGAGCTCCTCGGCGGCGGCCAGCATTCCCTTGACCGAGGCGCGCGCCACCTCTTCCCGGGTGGTGATCAGGTTGATGCACAGCTGCATCGTCGGATCGACCGAACGCAGTGGCACGGCCACCCCGAAGGCACCCGGCTCCACCCGCCCGAACGTCATCGCGTACCCGCGCTCGCGCACCTCGGCGAGCTCGGCCGAATCGTCCGGCGACGGCGGCCGGAACGAGGCCAGCGCCAGACCGGCCGCGCCGACTCCGATCGGGTTGCGGCTGCCGACCCGGTAGGAGAGGTGGTAGTCCACCGACTGCGGCTCCGCCACCGCCACCGCCACCGCGTCGTCGCCCTCCGCGGCGATCAGCGCGACCGTGGCTCTCAGTTCGTCTGCGGTCCGTCGCAGCACCGGCAACGACGCCTCCCGGATCCCGGCCGCATAGCCACGCGCCAGCGCGGCCGTGCCGGACCCCGCCCGGAAGCGGCCGTCCGCACCCCGGAAGACCAGTCGGAACTCCGCCAGGGTGGTCAGGATGCGGTGCGCGATGGTGCGATGCACGCCCAAGCGGTCCGCCACGTCCTGCACCGCGAGCCCGTGCGGCGTCCCGGCGACCAGCCCGAGCGCGGTCAGGCCGCGGGCCAGGGTCTGGGACCCGGTGGTGCGGGAGGAGGCCTTGTCGGGAACCGGCTTGTCGCTCACCCGGGCAATCCTAGGCGGGGGCTGAAGATCTTGGCTGGATCAGCGAGCGGCGTCTGGTGCGTGCGGCTGCAAGGCGCCGAAGCGGCCTCATAGCGGAGCTATCAGGCCGTTTTGGCAACGCCGCAGATGTGCGTGCAAGGCGCCGGGAGCCCGGCCAAGATCTTCCGTGCCCTCCTAGAGCGTGTCCGCACCGCACCGTCGTCCACCGGAAGGGCGGGGGCGCGGGCGATTCGCCACCGCACCCGCGTGCTCAGCCCGTCGTTGTCGTCGGAGGGGTCTGGGCTGGGAGGTGACCGTGCAGGAGGAGACTGACGATCTGGTCCACCACCGCCTCGCCCGGCGGTTCGCGGCTTACCGCAGCCAGGTAGACGACGGTTCCGGAGTAGATGTCGACCATCAGTGAGGTATCGGTGTCGGGCTGCAACCGGCCTTCGAGTCGGGCTCGCTCCAGCATTTCCACGACCGACGCGCGACGGGGTTCGATGAGCTCGGCGAAGGCTCCGGTACCGGTGGGATCCTCGATCACATCGGCGAGCAGCGCCGGGAGGATCAGGCACGTCGGCATGGCGGAGACGAGCTCGATGGTCAGCCGGACGGCGGTTCGCAGGTCGGCTTCCAGGTCGCCGGTCTCATGGATGGGAGGGAGTGGGACGTCCCCGCTGAGGGCCTCGATCACCAGCGCGGCCTTGTTCGGCCACCACCGATAGATCGTCGCCTTGCTGACGCCGGCTCGCCGTGCGACGCCTTCGAAAGAAAGTCGCTGATATCCGACCTCGCCGAGCAGGGCTTTCGTGGCTCGGAGCACGGCTTCGTGAGACTGTCGGCGCCTCCGCCCGTAGCGAGGCACGACGCGGTTGCGCTGGGCGGCGTACTCAGGAGCCAAAGGGTCCTGACGGCCGTTCTGCTGCCTGGGAGTAACCACCGTGTGCCTCCTTTGTGAGCCACTGGTGCGCCCTTTGACTTTGCCCTATGAGTGACCCTATCTTGGCGATACGAGGCGTTTCGTATCGTATGATCCCTCTTGTACTCAATAGTAGGATCCTGGAGCCCGCCGGAGAATCGCTGCCGGCAATCCCGGTGGGTGGATCACCGCGCACCAGACCCGCGCGCGGGATCTGGTGCGGATGGGCGTCCCCAGCGAACGCCCGAGATCTCTTTCTCGACCCCCCAGAAGGGGGGACATATCATGCGCGCGAATACGACCAGGATGCGGCGGATAGCCGCCGCGGTATGCGCGGCACCCATCCTCGCCATCGCGGCCGGAGCCGGCGCTGTCAGCGCGGCCGCTTCTCCCCCGTCGTCCGCCGTCGCCTCCGTCCCGTCCCAGTACGGCGGCTCGGGTTGGCACGGTTGCCAGTTCGATGAAGGCTGGGGCTGGGGATTCAGCTGTCACGACTTCGACCATGGCTTCGGTTTCGACCATGGCTTCCGTTTCGACCATGGCTTCCGTTTCGACCATGGTTTCGGCGGTGACCACGGCTTCGGTTTCGGCCATGGTTTCGGTGGTGACCACGGCTTCGGTGGTGACCACGGCTTCGGTGGTGACCACGGCGGCGGTGGTGGTGACCACGGCGGCGGTGGTGGTGGCCACGGTCGCTGACGCTCCAGCGCGGTGAGTTCGCGATCAACACGCGACAGTTTGTAAGTGCCGCGTCCGGATGCCCGAGCTGCTCGGGCATCCGGACGGGGTGTCGTGCACTGGGACGACCTCGACGCACCCGCCCCGGGCGTCACCGTCGACGTGGTGAACAAGGAGGCCGGCAACGGCGCCTTCGAGGCCGCCGTCACGACCTCGCTCGGCTTCGGCGGCCACAACGCCGCACTCGTCCTCAGCGATGCGACCGGTCGAACAGAGGGGGCCGCCCGTCGACCGGGCGGCCCCCTCCGGCTGTACGGGATCAGCGCTGTGCGTTCACGTCCACGCGCACGATCTGCGGGTCGTGATCGCTCGCCTGGTCGGCGAACTCCGCGTTGATGTGCACCACGTCGTAGTCGAAGCGGATCACGCCGGGGCTGGTCAGGATGTGGTCCAGTGTCTGCGAGTTGCCCTCGTACACATAGCTGTACTGCTCGCTCGTAGGCAGCGTGGTGATCAGCGGCTTGAGTACCTGGCCGTCGGTCAGCGCGTCCATCGTCGGCGAGAACGCGAAGTCGTTGAGGTCCCCGAGGGTGATGACCTGCGCCGACTTGTCCGCCGCCAGCAGCGACGTCACGAAGGTGTTGACCTCCGTCGCCTGCTTGACGCGCTTCTTCTCCGAGCTGCGCGTCGGCTCCTGGTAGCGGCCGTGCAGGGGCTGGTCACCGCCCTTGGAGGTGAAGTGGTTGCCGATGACGAACACCGGCTTCCCGTGGAAGCGGAACTCGCCGACCAGGGGCTTGCGGCTGTCCGCCCACGCGTCGTTGGTGGGGGTGATACGGCCGGGCGACGCCGAGAGAGCGACGCCCTTCTTTGTCTTGACGGCGGTCACGGCGGTGGTCGCATCGCCGCCCGCGCGGTCCACGAACTCGACGCGCTCGGGGTTGAAGAGGAAGACGTTGCGGATGTTGCCGCCGGGCTCGCCGCCGTCCTTGCCGTCCACGGGGGCGATGTAGCGCCATGCGTACTGCGGACCGCCCGCCGCGACGATCGCGTCGGTGAACCGCTTGAGCGTCGCCTCGGAGCCGACCGTGCCGTCGTTCACCGCACCGTTGTCGTCCTGGATCTCCTCCAGCGACACGATGTCGGGGGAGGAAAGGTTGACCGCGACGCCCGCGGCGAGCGTGTCGAACTTGGCCTGCTCGTCGAGCGCGTCCAGGTTCTCCACGTTGTACGTGGCGACCGCGAGCTCCTTGTCCCTCTGTTTCCGGGTGACCTCGCGCCGCAGGTGGTGGTCGGTGAGCGTGCCCAGCTCGGTCGCCTGCAGGTTGTAGCCGCCGAAGGAGGCGTAATCCATGACACCGGTGGTGGTGCCGGACAGCTCATCGCCCACGTTCGCCACGGGGAAGGGGCGGGTGGTGTCCAGCGACATCACCTTGATGCGACCGGTGTTCTGGTCGGTGTACGAGGAGTAGAGCGTGCCGCCGCGCCCCGTCGGGTTCTCGTTCGGCTTGACCGTCACCCAGACCTCGTTGTACGCGGTCGTCGCACCCGTGACCCGGGTGTCGGCGATCTGTACGCGGGCGCCTTCGAGCGACTCGTACAGGTCGAGGGCGTACGCCGCCGGGGCGAGGGCCAGCCTGTCGACCGAACCGCCGCCTGCCGAGGGGACGTATGCGTCGGGCACGGACGCGGCGTCGAGCACGACCGGCGCGGGCAGCGCGTTGCCCGACGACAGGACCGTGACCCTGGGGGCGGTGATCTCGGTGATCGACTGGGTGGTGGCCGACGGGTAGTACTCGTCCACCTTGCCGCTGACCAGCACGGAATCGCCGACCGCGACGGTGGGTGCGGTGGAGCCGGTGTAGACGAAGACACCCTCGCTGGTACGGGCGTCCGCGTCCGGCGTGGTGTCCTGGATCCAGAAGCCGCGCGAACCGGTGGTCCGCACGCCGGTGACGACGCCGGGGACCCCGGTCACCGACTGGCCGTTCAGCGGCGAGACACGGGTGGTGCCCTGGATGTCGTGCACCCGCACGGTGCCGGGCTCGGTCGGGTTCCCGGGGTCGCCGGGTCCCGCTCCGCCGGACGTCTCACCGGCCGCGTTGACCGGTGTCGGGGCGCCCGCGGCCAGGTCGGCGGCGTTGTTGTCGGTGTCGGCGAGCGACGTACCGCGCGCCACGGAGGCAGTGGCGGAGGCACCGGCAGCCGGGCCACTGCCCTCCCGTACGACCGCGGACCCGTAGCCGACGAGGTCCACGATGCGGGTGTCGGCGGCGCAGTCGGCCGCGGTCTTGCAGGTCAGCGGGGTGGTTCCGGCGACAAGGGCGACGGTGCCGCTGGTCGCGGACATCGCCACGGTGCCGGTCGCGTCCGGGGTGGGCAGGGCAACGGTGCCGCCCGTGCCCGCGGCCTGGGCGACCAGGTAGCGGCCGCCGGGCGCGACGGACCCGGTCAGCGCGGAGACCTGCCAGAGCGAACCTGCGGACGGTGTGCCGGGCAGGTACTGGACGCTGAAGCCCGAGAGGTCGTACGCGGCCGAGCCGGCATTGGCCAGTTCGACAAAGTCGCGGGTGAGCGTCGCACCCGAGTTGCCCCCGCCCCCGTACACCTCGGAGATCACGGCGGTCGAGGACGGGGCCGCGAAGGCGGCAGGCAGCGCGGTCGCCGAGAGGGTCACGGCGACCGCGCCGGCCAGCAGGATGGAACGAGGTCGGGATATGTGCACGGTGAGCTGCCCCTCGAAGTGTGATGAGGGGCCACAAGCTATGCGCGTAGACCCGTCTGTGACAAGGCATCAGAGGTTAATTCCAGAAAACGCTCCGACGATCCCCGGGCGCGCACGCCAACTACGGCCGGACCGTGGGTTCGCTGACCTTGAAGTCACCGGTCCCGATGTGACTGAGGACGGTGGGGAACGCGGCGTTCCCGTCGGTGCCGGGCTCGGGGCCGCGGTGGTCGGAGGCCGTATGGAGGACATCCGCCCGTCACGGCCCTGCGGCAGCCGCGTCGCTGCGGGCCCTCGCGTGGATCACCTCCGGGCGCGCTCGGCGATCAGGACCTCCAGGCCGTCCAGGATGCGGTCAAGGCCGAACTCCAGGGCCTGGTCCTGTCCCCGGGGCCCGGAGCGGACCGAGGAGGCCGTCGCCGCGGCCAGGTTCGGGTAGTCCGCACCGTGCTCCCGCAGTACCGTGCCGAGCGCGGCCAGGAGCTGGGCCTCCGGTGCGCCGGAGGGGGCGGCCGCGCGGCTGTGGAGCGTGATACCCCGAACATGGCTGGTGAGCAGCACCACCGCGTCCATGCGCTCCGCTCCCGTGAGCCCGGTGCCGTCCAGCGCGGAGAGGGCCCGCTCCATCCAGCCGAGTTCCTTCGGGCCCATCAGACGCGGGCCGACCGTCGCCTCCAGTAGCCAGGGGTGACGGCGGAGCACCTCGGCCATGCCGTGCGACCAGGCCGTCAGGCGCGTCCGCCAGTCACCCTCCCCGACCTCCGGTGTGTCATCCAGCGCCGTTTCCACCATGACGGCGATCAGTTCCGCCTTGCCGGGCAGGTATCGGTAGAGCGACATCTTCGTCTTACCGAGCCGCTCCGCAACGCGCTGCATGGACACGGCTCCGAGGCCTTCCGCGGCCGCGATCTCGGTGCCGGTGCGGGCGATGCCGTCGAGGGTGAGTGCGGGCTTGGGTCCGCGCCGGGGCTGTGGTCCGGGTCCCCAGAGCAGACGCATCAGGTTCGTCGGGTCGTCCGTCACCGCTGTCTCCTTGCCGGAACCAGAAACTGTGTCTATCGTACACAACAAGAAACAGCGTCTATGGGACGCAATTAATGTGGATCGAAGATCCCCGGGCTGCACTCCAACGTCAGGCGCCTCGCCTTCGGCCCCGAGGACGCGTACGTGCGCCACCTCGGCCACTACGCCGCCACCTGGAGCCTGCCCGACTACGCCGGCTTCGGCTTCGGTGAGGGCTCCATCGGGTGCAACACCCCGGGCCGCCTCGCCTCCGTCGGCACCGACAACCGCAACCCCGGCACCGCCCGCGCCTTCTTTGTCTTCGCCGCCGACCGGCTGGACCACGACCGGCACGACCAGCGGACGCAGAAGGCCCTCATCGCCGAGGCGTTCGCCGGAATCGGCTGGGACGTGCCCCGGCTGCTCGCCACCCTGGACGACGCCGACGACCTGTACTTCGACTCCATCAGCCGCGCCGACGTGGACACCTGGTCCCGGGGCCGCGTCGCCCTCCTCGGTGACGCCGCCTGCGGGGCCACCATCGGCGGCATGGGTACCGGGACCGCGATCGTCGCCGCGTACGTGCTCGCGGGGGAGCTGGCCGCCCACCGCGGCGACCACGCCGCCGCCTTCGCCCGCTACGAGAGCCTGCTGCGTGCCTACGCGCAGGGCTGCCAGAAAAGCGGTGACCGGACCGGCCCCTTCCTGGCCCCCGGCTCCGCGTTCACGCTGCGCATGCGCAACTGGATGCTCGGCCGCACGTTCGTCCTCAACTGGATGCTGGAAGAGGGCAGGAAGGTGACGAACATCGAACTGCCCGACTACCGGGCGCACCGGAAATCCGCGCCGGTCACGCTCCGGGGACCCGGTCCAGGAAGCCACTGACCGAGGTGATGCGCCCGTCCTCGTCGAGGGTGACGACGTCGGACCCGGCCACGGGCGCCGAGCCGTCGGAGGCGGAGACCAGGTCCCAGCTGAAGCGGACGATGTCGTGGTGTCCTTCGGGGGCGCCGGTCAGCTTGAACTCGAAGCCGGGGAACTGCTGATGGGCACCGCTGATCACGGCCACCAGCTCGTCGTGGCCCCGCACCGAGGCCAGCGGGTCGGTGTACGTGGCGCCCTCGGTGAAGGCGGCGGTGACGGCCTTCGCCAGATCCTCGGGGGTGGCCGCGTTCCAGGCGGTGAAGTAGCGCTGAACGGCGTCCTCGTATGCGGTCATCGTGCTGTCCTCTCGGTCACGGTCCCGGACCTGCGGCCGGGCTCCTGTGCGGCTCGTGAGGAACACGATGTCCGACTGGGGAAGAAGCGTCGATTACCTCCCGGGTCATGACCGGACGCCCCGGCGGCGCGCGGCGCTCAGGAGACTGTCCGGTTGAGGAACCCCATGAGAATGGCGTTGAGTTCTTCGGCGTGGGTCCAGCCGATGTTGTGCGGGCCGCCCGGGATCTCGACGAGACGGCTGTTCTTGATCAGGCCGGGCAGCCGCCGCGCGCAGGAGTCGATGGGCAGGATGCGGTCCTCGTCGCCCTGGACGATCAGCGTCTCCACGTCGATCCTGGGCAGGTCGTCGCGGAAGTCCGTCAGCCAGGCCGGCACGCAGGCCAGCGTGGCATGGGCCGACGCACCGGCGGCCACCGTCCACTGGAGTTGCAGCGCCTGCTCACTGATCCGGGTGCCACCGAGCTTGTCGACGTTGTTGAAGTCATGGAGGAAGGTCGTCAGATACGCGGGACGGTCCGAGGCGATGGCACTCATGGTGCCGTCGAAGACGCTCTGGTCGACCCCCTCCGGGTTGTCCCCGGTTTTCAGGAGGAACGGCGGGATCGGGGCGATCAGTGCCGCCCGGTCGACCCGCGCGGATCCGTAATTGCCCAGGTAACGGACGACCTCGCCGGTGCCCATGGAGAACCCGACCAGGATGGTGTTCTGCAGGTCGAGCTTCTCCATGACGGCGTTGAGATCCGTGGCGAGCGTGTCGTAGTCGTACCCCGTGGTGGGCTGCGAGGACCGGCCGAAGCCGCGCCGGTCGTACGTGATCACCCGGTACCCGGCGCGCAGCAGGACCGGGAGCTGCTTCTCCCAGGACGCGCCGCTCAGCGGGAACCCGTGGATCAGGACGACGGGCTGCCCCATCCCGTGGTCCTCGTAGTACACATGGATGCCGGCGGAGTTCTCCTCGCCAACGGTGATGTACGGCATGGCTCTCCCATCGCACGGCCCGGTCCCGTCGTGGTCCGGGCTCCTGGGGCCTCTCTTCGAAGCGTGCGCGGCTCGCCGGGCCCTGCCCGTACTCTTGCGGCCTCCCCCGCGATAGGGAGTGGGCTCCCGACGCCTTACAACTCCGCCGGCGGCGTTGTCGTCAGTCGCCGACGCTCCGCGTCGACTCCTTCCTCCGCCTTGCCATCGGAGCCGCATGACGCCGCTCGCTGATCCACTCCCTATTGCGGGGAGGCCCTGGGTCGCAACCTGTTCCGAAAAGAGAGGTCCTAGCCCATTACGCCCCCATTCGGTGGCCCGCGCACTGCCGGCGGCCCTGACCGGGTTGCCGGCACTGTTTCATGCGATTTTCACGGAGCGCCTCTACGGTGGGCGTCGTGACCGAGATGAGCCCTCCCGGCTGGCATACGGACCCCGGGTATACAGGAACAGGCCCTGTCCAGGAACGCTGGTGGGACGGGAGTCAGTGGACGGATCAGCTCCGGATGCCGCCCGCGGCCGTCCGACGCCGTCGGATCCGGATCGGCGTCGGCGTCACCGCTGGTGTGGTGGTGCTGGCCGCGATCGCGGGTGGCGCCGTCCTGCTGACTGGTGGATCCCACAGTTCCGGGAACACCTCCCGCGGTGCCGAGTCGCCTGCGCCCAGTCCTCCCGGGGGACCGAACGGCCAGGGCGGTCCCGGTGGCCGGAGTCCGGCGCCCGACCAGCGGCAACCGCCGTCCGAGAAGGGGTATGCCACGGACGCCAGCACGGGTATCAGCCTGCCGGTGCCCGACGGCTGGACCGGCCAGTCGGCGCTGATCGGTGCTTCGGTGAGCACGGGATCGTATACCTGCCCGGCCGACGCCTCGCAGAAGTGCGAGCGCGGAGGAGCGTTCGTCGCCCCGGCCCAGGCGCTGAAGATCACGGCGAAGACGCCGGAGGCGGCGGCGAAGGCGGACATCTCCGTCAATGCCACATCGTCGTACGGCGGCAAGGCCTACGGCGCCATCACCTCGCACGAGCAGCTCAAGTCCGAGGCGGTCACCGTCGCGGGCCGCAAGGGCTATCTGGTGCGCTGGAAGGTGGCCACGAAGGAAGGCGACGACGGCTACGTCCAGTCGCTGGCCTTTGCCTCCCCGCACTCCGCGGACATGTTGGTGGTCGTACGGTCCGGCTTCGACGCCGGCCCCAAGGCGCCCCCGCTCTCGGTGATGGACGAGATCACCAAGGGGATCAAGGCGGCGGCCGTGACCGGCTCGGGATCCGGGCAGACCGCCTGAAGAGACTCGGCGGGAACCGGCCCGCGGGATTCCTTCCCGTGGGCCGCTTCCGCGCGTCGGGCGGGCGACGCAGGGGCCGGCGGCGGTAGGCAGGATGCCGTCATGGGACCCCGCTCTCGATGTCGTCTCCCTGCGCTGACCGACCGCGTATGCACCCACGGGCGGGCGAGGCCGGACGGGCGTCGTCCGGGACCATCCGGAACTCGCACTCTCCCCGCCGCGCCGGACTCAGCGGGCTTTCCGCCGAACAGGTGAGTACGGAGCAGGTGCACGCCGCCACCGCGTGCACCGTCTGCCACCTCGTCGGCCTGATCGCCCCGTCGTGCTGTTCGCCGGTCGCCCCGACGCGGACCTCGCCGGCGCACCGCAACCCGGACACCCGACCCCGGGGCCCGGGTACGGACCGTCACGTCACGCGGGTGCTGCGCCGCGGCGGTACGGCGTTCCCGGACGCCAGCGGCGAACGGGACAGTTCGATACAGCCCAGCGCGATGAGAGCGATCGCGACCAGCTCCGGCAACAGCCACCAGCCCGTGCGCAGCTCCTCGCCGAACAGCGTCACCCCGTACAGGACGCTGATCAGCGCGTCGCCCAGGGTCAGCATCGGCTGGACGGCGACCAGAGTGCCCGCCTGGAGCGCGTTCTGAAGGAGGAACAGCGCGCCCACCCCGGCGGCGGCGGTGGCGTACAGCTGCCAGGATGTCATGAGCGCGGTCACTCCGTCGTCACTGAGACGCCCCATGGCGTCCTTCATCAGGGCGGCGGTGAGCGAGTAACCACACGCGGCGGCGAGCCCGAGCAGCGCCGCCCGGGGGTTCCCGCGGGTCTTCATCGCGCCGGTGATCAGCGCGGCCTCGAAGATCCCCGTCAGGATCAGCGCCGGGACCCAGACCGCGCCCCGCACCGACGTGCCGCCGCCGCCCGGAGCGGCGGAGGCCATGCCGAGGGCCAGCCCGACGGTCACGGCAGCCACGCCGTACCAGACTCCGCCCGGTACCCGGACCCGAATCACGAAACCGGCCAGCAGCAGCGCCGCCGGGAGTTCGATGACGAAGATCGGCTGGACCACCGCGATCGGTCCGGTGGCCAGCGCGACGGCCTGGCAGACGGCGGCGACGATCACCAGCCCGATTCCGGCCAGCCACATCTTCTGGCGCAGCAGATGGCCGATCAGCGACAGGCGCATCGCCTTCGTATCGGGTACGGCGAGGGCGGCACGGCGTTGCAGTACGGACGCGGCGCCGTTGCTGAGTGCGGTCAGGATGGCGAACAGGACGCTGATCACCCGACCATGATGCGGGCGGCCCGCGCGCAGTGCGGGGTCCTGCCGCGCTGCGGCGGCCGCGGGAAGGACCGAGACGGTGCGATTGCGGACGGGAGTTGTCCGCACATCCCCGTACCGTGCCGTTCATGGCCGCGAAGACGAATCCCGCCGCACGGACCGCATCCGCCCAGCCTCCGCTGCTCACGCCCCGCGCACTGGGCCGGGCCACCCTGGAGCGCCAACTGCTCCTGCGCCGGACCCCGATGTCCGCGAAGGAAGCCGTCGGGCATCTCGTCGGGCTACAGGCGCAGAACACCAAGCCGCCGTACTACCAGCTCTTCGCCCGACTCGAAGGCTTCGACCCGGCCGAGCTCTCCGCGCTGATGGGGTCCCGTGAGGTGGTCCGCATCGTCACCCTCCGCTCCACCATCCACACCCACACCGCCGACGACGCGCTGACCCTGCGTCCGCTGGTCCAGCCGGCCCGCAGTCGGGAGCTGAAGATGTTCCGGCAGGGGCTCGGCGAGGTGGACCTGGACCGGCTCGCGGCGATCGGCAGAGAACTCGTCGAGGAGCGCCCGCGCACCCCGAAGGAACTCCGTGAGGCACTGCTCGCGCGGTGGCCGGCCGCCGACCCGCAGGCCCTGACCATGGCCGTCCGCTGCACCCTGCCCCTGGTCCAGGTCACCCCGCGCGGGCTCTGGGGACGGAGCGGACAGGTCGCGCTGACCACCGCCGAGCACTGGCTCGGCCGGCCGTCGGAGCCGACACCCATGCCCGACGCAACCGTGCTGCGCTACCTCGGCGCCTTTGGACCCGCCTCCGTGAAGGACATGCAGATGTGGGCCGGACTGACCCGGCTGCGGGAGGCCTTCGAGCGGCTGCGGCCGCGGCTGGTCACCTTCCGCGACGAGCACGGTGTGGAACTCTTCGACCTGCCGGACGCCCCGCGTCCCGACCCGGACACCCCCGCCCCGCCGCGCTTCCTGCCCGAGTTCGACAACGTCCTGCTCGGCCATGCGGACCGTACGCGCGTCATCCCGCCACGGTTCAAAGGACGCAACGGGAACGGCAATCAGGCGTACGGAGCCGTGCTCGTCGACGGCTTCCTCGCGGCGATCTGGCGGTTCGGCGCGCCCGGGCAGAAGCCCGGCGGCGAGGGGACCGTCACCGTGCAGGCGCTGGGGAGGCTGAGCGCGGCGGAGCGTGAAGCCGTCACCGAGGAGGGGCTGCGGATGCTCGCCACGATGGGACCCGCGGACCCGGCCGCACACGACATCCGGTTCGCCCCCTTCGTCGACTTCGGGGACTGACCAGGACCTGGCCTCCCGGCAATGCTTGCCCCGTCGCGGGGCAAACACGCCCTAGTCGGCTCGGCCCGTCGCCGCCACCGTCACGCCCAGACCGATCATCGCGAAGCCACCCGCCCCGCCGATCATTGACAGCCGCCTGTCCGACCGGGCGAACCAGCTCCGGGCCGCCGACGCGCCGAGCCCCCAGAGTGTGTCCGTCACCAGCCCGATCGCGATCGGCACCAGCCCCAACAGCAGCATCTGCACCGGGAGATGGCCGTTCGAGGGGTCCACGAACTGGGGGAGTATCGCGGCGAAGAAGACGATGCCCTTGGGGTTGGTGACGCCGACGACCACGCCGTCCACCACCGTCCGCAGATCACCGCGCGCGGGCTGCCCCGGCGACGCCTCGACAGCCCCCAGCCTCAGCTCCTTGCGGTGCCGGAAGGCCTGCACCCCCAGGAGGACCAGATACGCCGCACCCGCCAGCTTCACCGCCATGAAGACCATCATCGAGCGTTCGACCAGCGAGCCGATGCCCAGCGCGACCGCCACCACCAGGACATACGAACCGGCGACATTGCCCAGCACTGTGGTCAGCGCGGTGCGGCGGCCGTGGGCCAGCGCCCGGCCGATCACGAAGAGGACGCTCGGCCCCGGGATCACGATCACCAGCAGGGACATCGCCGCGAAGGAAAGATATTGATGCGTGGACACCATGTCCGTCACCCCCTGGCCCCGACCGTACGGCACAGACCCCCGGCGGACGTCAGGCGTGCGACCGGAGTGAACGCCCGGCGCGCACCTACGGCAGCAGCCCAGCCCGGCGCGCTGCCACGACCGCTTCCAGCCGGGTGTGCGCCCCCAACTTCCGCATCGCCGCGCGCAGATACCCCTTCACCGTCTCCGGCTGAAGCCCCAGCCGTTCGGCCGCCACCGCGTTCGTCGAGCCCGCGGCCACGCAGGCGAGGACATCGATCTCGCGCGGCGCCAGCTGCACCCCGTGGGCGCTCGGCAGCGTCGTCCCGGACGCGGAGGCCAGCCGCCCGCACACCGAGAGGAGTTCCTCGCGAAGTGCCGGGTCGGTCACCCTCGGGACCAGCGCGCGCAGCTCGCGGTGCGCCTCGCGGACGTCCTCCCAAGCACCCGGCGCCGCCCGCGGGTCCGTCACCTGGTCCCGGGTGAAGGCCAGGAGCTGCTGCACCTCGTCGCGCACGGCGAGCGTCTGTTCCACGTCGCGGGCCGCCGCGACGGCCGCGTCGAACGTACGGTCCCCGAGGGTGAGGGGTTCGCGCAGCGCCCCGTACAGCACGCCCCGTACCTTGCGGCGCACGACGACGGGCACCGCGACCACCGAACGCAGCCCCTCCGCGGCGACCGCGGTGTCGTACTCGTGGCTGATGTGGCGCGACGACGGGTAGTCGGTCACCGCGCACGGCCGGGACAGGGCGATCGACTTGCCGCCGAGTCCGCTGCCCGCAGTGATGACAAGGCCGCGCAGCGCCGTGGTCTGTGCCCCGTTGAGCTCCGCGATCCTGGCGTGACGCGCATCCGACAGCAGCCCGCCGAACGCCACGGGCAGCCCGCTTGCCCGGCGCAACCGCAGCAGGGCCGCCTGCATCTCGACCGCATCGACCGGTTCCGGCACGCTGTCGCCTCTCTGCCCGCCTGCGGTACCCCTGTTCGGGGGTGGTGAGACCTGGGTCACTGTTTACATGATGCTAAAGGACCGGTCCGGTCCGCAAAAAGGAGGGCACATGTCGGCAACCAGCGCAACGGAAACGTTCCGGGCCGCCCGGGACTTTCTGCTGCAGCATCGCGAGGACTACGCGACGGCGTACGAGGGCTTCCGCTGGCCCCGGACCGATCATTTCAACTGGGCGCTGGACTGGTTCGACGTCATAGCGGAGAACAACGACCGCACCGCCCTGCACATCGTGGAGGAGGACGGCCGTCGCACCGAGGTGTCCTTCGCCGCGATGTCCTCCCGCTCCAACCGAGCCGCGAACTGGCTCCGCGCCCAAGGGGTGCGCGCCGGCGACCGGATCCTCGTCATGCTCGGCAACCAGGTCGAACTGTGGGAGACGGCCCTCGCCGCGATGAAACTGCGCGCCGTCGTCATCCCCGCCACGCCGCTCCTCGGCCCCGTCGACCTGCGCGACCGGGTGGAGCGCGGCCGGGTCCGGCATGTGATCGTGCGGGACGCCGACGTCGCCAAGTTCGACGAGGTGCCCGGCGACTACACCCGGATCGCCGTCGGCGAGGACGTACCGGGCTGGCTCCCCTACACCGGCGCCGGTGAGCAGCCGGAGAGCTTCGAGGCGGACCGGGAGACCGACGCCGACGAGCCACTGATGCTGTACTTCACCTCCGGCACGACCGCCAGCCCCAAGCTGGTCGAGCACACCCATGTCTCCTACCCCGTGGGTCACTTGGCGACGATGTACTGGATCGGTCTCAAGCCCGGGGACGTCCACCTCAACATCTCGTCACCGGGCTGGGCCAAGCACGCCTGGTCGAACCTCTTCGCGCCGTGGAGTGCCGAGGCGACCGTCTTCATCTTCAACTACACCCGGTTCGACGCCGGCCGCCTGATGACCGAAATGGACCGCTCGGGCGTCACCAGCTTCTGCGCGCCGCCCACCGTCTGGCGGATGCTGATCCAGGCCGACCTCTCCCAGCTGAACACCCCGCCGCGCGAGGTCGTCGCCGCCGGAGAGCCACTGAACCCCGAGGTCATCGAAACGGTCCGGCGCGAGTGGGGCGTCACGATCCGGGACGGCTTCGGCCAGACCGAGACCGCCGTCCAGGTCGCCAACACCCCCGGCCAGGTACTGAAGGCCGGTTCGATGGGACGGCCCAGTCCCGGATTCAAGGTCGAGCTCCTCGACCCGGTCACCGGTGAGCCCGGTGCGATCGAGGGCGAGATCTCCCTCGACCTGTCGTACCACCCGGTTGGCCTGATGGCCGGCTACCACGGCGACCCGGACCGTACCGCCGAGGCGATGGCCGGCGGCTACTACCGCACCGGCGACATCGGCTCCCGCGACGAGGACGGCTACATCACCTATGTCGGTCGCGCCGATGATGTGTTCAAGGCGTCCGACTACAAGATCTCGCCGTTCGAGCTGGAGAGCGCGCTGCTGGAGCACGAAGCGGTCGCCGAGGCCGCGGTCGTGCCCGCGCCCGACCCGGTCCGGCTTGCCGTACCGAAGGCGTATGTCGTCCTGGCGGAGGGCTGGGAGCCCGGACCGGACACGGCGAAGGTGCTGTTCGCGCACTCGCGGGCGGTCCTCGCCCCGTACAAGCGGATCCGCCGGCTGGAGTTCGCCGAGCTGCCGAAGACCGTCTCCGGAAAGATCCGCCGGATCGAGCTGCGCGAGCGCACGGCCCAGGGCACCGGCACCGAATACGACGAGGGGGACCTGCGATGACCGGACGGACCGGGCTGTCGTACGCGCACGGCACCGGCACCACCGCTCTGCTCGGCGACACGATCGGGCGCAATCTCGACCGGGCGGTCGAGGCGTACCCGGAACGTGAGGCGCTGGTCGACGTCGCTTCGGGGCGGCGCTGGACGTACGCCGAATTCGGCGCGGCGGTCGACGAGTTGGCGCGCGGACTGATGGGTTCCGGGGTGGCCAGGGGCGACCGCGTCGGAATCTGGGCGATCAACTGCCCCGAGTGGGTGCTCGTCCAGTACGCCACCGCCCGCATCGGCGCCATCATGGTCAACATCAACCCGGCCTACCGGGCGCACGAGCTGCAGTACGTGCTCGGCCAGGCGGGGATCTCGATCCTGATCTCGTCGCTCGCCCACCGCACCAGCGACTACCGCGCCCTCGTCGGCCAGGTCCGGGCGGAGTGCCCCGCCCTGCGGTCCGTGCACTACATAGGCGATCCGTCCTGGGACGAGCTGACGGCAGCGGCCGGATCGGTCACGGCCGAACAACTGGCAGCACGGGAAGCCGAGTTGTCCTGTGACGACCCGATCAACATCCAGTTCACCTCGGGCACGACCGGCTTCCCCAAGGGAGCCACTCTCTCCCACCACAACATTCTCAACAATGGCTACTTCGTCGGGGAGCTGATCGCCTACACCGAGCAGGACCGGGTTTGTCTGCCCGTCCCCTTCTACCACTGCTTCGGCATGGTGATGGGCAACCTCGGCATCACCTCGCACGGCGCCTGCATCGTGATTCCGGCTCCCGCCTTCGATCCCGCCGCTGTCCTCGCCGCCGTCCAGCAGGAGCGCTGCACCTCCCTCTACGGCGTTCCCACCATGTTCATCGCCGAGCTCAACCTTCCCGACTTCGCCTCGTATGATCTCTCCTCGCTGCGCACCGGGATCATGGCCGGATCGCCCTGCCCGGTCGAGGTGATGAAGCGGGTCGTCGCCGAGATGCACATGGAGGAGGTGTCCATCTGTTACGGCATGACGGAGACCTCTCCGGTCTCCACCCAGACCCGCCGCGACGACGACCTGGAGCGCCGCACCGGCACGGTCGGCCGCGTCATGCCGCACATCGAGGTGAAGGTCGTCGACCCGGCGACCGGCGTGACCGTGGAGCGCGGGGAGGCGGGCGAGCTCTGCACCCGTGGCTACAGCGTGATGCTCGGCTACTGGGAGCAGCCCGATCGGACCGCCGAGGTGATCGACGCGGGGCGCTGGATGCACACCGGCGACCTCGCGGTGATGCGCGAGGACGGCTACGTACAGATTGTCGGCCGGATCAAGGACATGATCATCCGGGGTGGCGAGAACGTGTATCCGCGGGAGATCGAGGAATTCCTCTACGGCCACCCGAAGGTCGCGGATGTGCAGGTGGTGGGCGTACCGGACGCCACGCGCGGCGAGGAGATCCTGGCCTGTGTCATCCCCAGGGACCCGGCGGACCCGCCGAGCCTGGACGAGGTGACGGAGTACTGCCGCGAGCAGCTTGCGCACTACAAGATCCCGCGGAGGCTGCAGATCCTGGAGGCCTTCCCGATGACGGTCAGCGGGAAGGTCCGGAAGATCGAACTGCGGGAGAACTACGGATAGTCGGTGACGCGGGGGGCGGCGCCCGGGGCGCGGTCAGGCGGCTTCGATGATGTCGCCGGCAGCGCCGCGGGTCGCCGCCGCCCACTCGATGAGCAGTACCTCGTACGCCGCGGACTCCACGGACGACCAGTCCTGCCCGGCTCGCGCGTCCACCAGCGCACGGATCGCCTCGTTCGCCGCGGCGGCGGACGGGCGCGTCGGCTGTGCGGTGTGCAGCGGGTCGGAAGAAGGGGAGTGCCGTGGAATTAAGACCATGGGCGCTATCTTACGGCCGCCCACTGACACAGCCCGAACAATTGTGGCCCCCTGGCGTGAACGTGACCGATTGCACTCGCTGTCGCCGACCGGTTCCGCTCCGAGGGCAGGGGGTTGACGCCCGGTCAGAGTTCGCGTCGCATGCAGACCCTCGGCCAGCGGTCCAGGCCGTGTTCCGCCTCCTCCGCTCTGATCTTCCGCAGCCCGTCGGTGAGTTCGGCCTCCGCGAGCGTACGGAAGCCGAGGCGCGTGTAGTACGGCGCGTTCCACGGGACATGGGAGAACGTCGTCAGAGTGAGGGCGGCGAGCCGCCGGTCGCCCGCCCAGTCGGCCACGTGGTCGATGAGCGCGCGGCCCACACCGCGCCGGGCGGCGGACGGATGGACCGAGACCTGCTCGACATGGGCCGCGCCGTCGACCTCGTCGGCGATCAGATAGCCGACGGGACGGTCGTCGGATTCGGCGGCCACCCAGGCGCGGCCGGCCCTGCGGTAGTCGTCCAGCAGGTCGAGGGGTGGCGGGTCGTCGTCCGAGACGGCGGACATGCCGAGGGTGCGGAACGGTTCGCCGGCGGCGCGTTCGATGTCCTGGAGCAGCGGGAGATCGGAGCGGCGGGCGGGACGGATACGCATGCCGCCAGTATGGCGCCGGCGGCCGGTGCGCGGGGGCGGAGGCCCTGGACTGCCGACCCGCGGGCGCCCGTTCGAGCGCTGTCCCCCGCGTCACTTGGTGTCCGCCCGGCCCGGCACGCGTCGCGCCTGCCGCGCGCCGCGCGTCAGGGGGAGTGGGCGACGGGCATCAGGGACCGCGCAATCCGGAAAGCCGGGTCTTCGTGGTGGAGCCGGGGATCGGGCTCGGTCTCGCACGGCCCGGTTCCGTCGTGGACGGGCCGGACCGCGTAGGGCACCTTGGCGGGCTGTCAAGCACGCCAAACGCCTGCCAAGGGTGATGCCGCTGGTACCGAGGGGGCGTGTGGAGGCGTTTGTCGATTCCCGTGCGACCCCAATGCCATCTGTGGCGCATGCAGCCGATTGGCTACCTTCTGTAGCGAGCTGATTGCACACGGCGACATAGGGGTTGGCGTGTGCAGCAGCGGGATCGGAGAAATGAACGTGAAAACTTGCAAGCGGTGGGCTGTGGGCCTGGGAGCCGTCGCGATCAGTGGCGCGCTGATGTCGGGCTCATTCAGCCCGGCCGTCGCCAGCGACTCCGCGGGGGCAGCGCCACGGTCCGTCGTCGCCAAGCAGCTGACCCTGAGACTGGCCGCCGCTCCGGGCCAGCTTGCCAACGTACGGGGAGCGGCCCTGGGCAACGGCGTCCCGATCATCCAGTACCCGTGGACCGACGCGCCCAACGAGCGCTGGGAAGCGAATGCGGTCCGGGGCGCCTACTACCGGTTCAGGTCCGTCAGCAGTGGCAAATGCCTCAACGTCAACGGCGGCGGTAACGCCAACGGAGCCCAGATCATCCAGTACACCTGTGGCAACGCCGACAACGAGCTGTGGAGGCTCGTGCCCAAGGGCATCGGTTACCAGATCGTCGCCAAGTCCAGCAACAAGTGCCTCAACGTCGCAGGGGGAGTAGGCGCTGGACGTCCCCTCATCCAGTACGACTGCACCGCTGAGGGCGCGACCAACGACGTCTGGCTGCCCGTCTGGGAGCCCAACGACCTCTGAGTCCTCGCGGGAGTCCGTGGGGCAGGCGTTGACACCGTGTGGCTGGGCTCCCCTTCGGGGGACCCAGCCACGTTCGGTCGTGCACGGCGGACGACGGACAGTGTGAAGATCTGGCACGCCGCTGGTCGCACAGATCGATCCGCCGGGCGGCCGGCGGGGCGCCGCAGGCGACCGCGTACCGGCTGCTCCTCTGTGACGTGCCCGCCAGGCTGCCGATCCGGCCCTCCCTGCCTTCGCGGGCAGGGCCGAGAGCCAACTGTGTGACCTGCCCGTCTCCACGGGAAGAGGAGTGCCGCTGCCTCGGCTCGCCGTGCCTATCGTGAAAAGACACACCAGCGGCGACGTCGAGGCAGGGCAGACGTGATGGAACCGGAGATCGATTACGCGGCAGTGTTCCAGGCCCTGCCCGGTGCGGTGGCGCTGCTGACCCCGCAGCTGGTCTACGCGGACGTCAACGAAGAGTTCTTGCGCGTGATGGGCCGCACCCGCAGCCAAGTCATCGGCCGCTACCTGCGCGACGATTTTGCCCATAAACCGAACGACGCCGGCGCGGCCGTGGTGCGCAACATCGAGGCGTCACTCAGCCGGGCGGCGGAAACCGGTGAGCGCGACACCATGGAGCTGCAGCGCTACGACATTGAGGATCCCGACCGGCCCGGGGTGCTGGGCGAGCGCTACTGGACCATGATCAATATTCCCGTCCTCGGTTCGGACGGGCGGGTGGCGCTGCTGATGCACCGCGTGGAGGAGGTCACCGAACTCATCCGCGCCCGCGTGGTGGCGCTGAGCCTTCAGGAGGCGATGCTGCCCGCCCTCCGCCCGGCCGGGCGCCACCCGGCGGCCGCGCGCTACCGGCCCGCCATCGACGCGCTGGACGTATGCGGTGACTGGTACGACCTGGTCGAACTGTCCGGCGACCGCATTGCGGTCGCCGTCGGTGACGTCGTCGGCCACGGCCTGCCTGCGGCCCAGGTGATGGGGCAACTGCGCAGCGCGCTCAGTGCCGCCTCCCGCGTCACTGAAGGCCCCGCCCTTGCCCTGGAAGTCCTCGGGCTGTACGCCCGCTCGGTCGACGGCGCCGAGAACACCACCGTGGCCAACACGTTCATCGACTGGAACACCCACACCATCACCTACAGCAGCGCGGGCCACCCCCCGCCGGCCCTCCTGCACGGGGACGGAACCGTCGAGTTCCTGGACCGGGCCACCGACCCCCCGCTCGGTGCCCGCCCCGAACCCGCTCCCCGGCCCCAGGCCACCGCGTCCTTCGCCGAGGGGTCCGTCCTCGTGCTGTACACCGACGGCCTGATCGAGCGCCGCCGCGAAGACATCGACGCCGGTCTCGCACGGCTCGCCCGCTCCCTGGCGGGCCACCGGACAGCCGACCCCGAAACCCTCGCGGACGCCCTGCTGGCCGACCTGCTCCCGCTCGGCGGTGTCACCGACGACACCGCCCTGGTCGTCGTGCGGCTGTGACCCGGCCGAGTGTCCGCGGCAGCGTGCTCCACTGAGGGCCACTCCCGCGACAGGGAGTGGGCTCCCGATGCCCTGCGACTGCGCCGGCGGCGTTGTCGGGACGGTCCGGCGCATTGCGATGCACCGCACCGGTCGCCGCGGGTGCCGTCCCTCGGGCGGACGGCGATACTCCGCAGACACCCTCAGCCCCCCGTGGAGAGCAGCTCGTCCGCCGGGCTGTTCACCGGCTGCGGGGTCCCGGTGAGGTCCATCACGAAAAGCGGGATACCGAGCCCGTCGGCGCGCCCCCTGGCGTCCTGCGTATACCCCGTCAGCGAGAAGAAGACGCTGGTCACCGATGCGTTGAGGGCGTTCAGCCAGAGACATTCGACGTCGCGCAGGGTGCTCGGCCGGGTGGCCGAGTCGACCTGGGCGATCAGTCCGGCGGCGCGCAGATCGATCCGGGACGAGGGCCGCTCCGCCGGTATGACGACGTCGCGGTAGCCCAGCCACCGCAGATACATGGCGGCGGCGGTGACCGCGTCGCGGCCGGTGCGGATCGTCAGCGGCCGGAACGGCGGGCGCGGCGCGGGCACCGTGCGCGGCAGCGGGATGTGGGACGGCCGGACCCCGTCCGCCGGGTCGGCGCCGGCCGCCGTGACCGGTCTGACCGGGATCCGCAGCACCGTCCCGCACGGGCAGCAGAGCTCCGGCTGCGGCCACTGGTCGTGGCGCCCGCAGGCGCGGCAGCGCACGGTCACCCAGTCGTCGTTCCAGGTGCGGTGCGTGATCGGCTCGGGCGCGGCGCCGCGCAGCATCGGGGCGGCGGTGGGGGACCCGCACGGGCACGGGTAGACCGGTGCGAGGTACGCGTGCTCGCGGCGGCAGGCCGGGCAGCGTACCGGCACGGACTCCCCCATGGCCTCCCTCCGGCACCGCTGCCGCCGCCGGTGCCTGCCTTCGGGCGCGTCGGCGCTCCGTGACCGTCACCGTCCGACCGCGCCCCGTGCCCCCATGGTCCACCACGAGCGGGGCGCGAGGGGAGCGACTTGGAGGATTCGCGGCTCTTCCGGCACCGCGTGGCGGCGGCCCGGCGCCCTCCCTTGACGGCCGCCGGGCCGCCATTTAGATTGCTTCCGTATAGCAGAAATAAGCTTCCGTAATGCGGAATTGGTGCTCTCAGGTGGCGCGACAGAGCCCGACTCCACCAGGTCCGAGCAGGAGCACTCACATGCCTCGAATGACCGCTGCCCGAGCGGCAGTTGAGATCCTCAAGCTGGAAGGCGTCAGTCACGCGTTCGGCGTGCCGGGAGCGGCGATCAATCCCTTCTACGCGGCGCTCAAGGCCGGCGGTGGCATCGACCACACCCTGGCCCGCCATGTCGAGGGCGCGTCCCACATGGCCGAGGGCTACACCCGGAGCAGGGCCGGCAACATCGGCGTCTGCATCGGTACGTCGGGACCCGCCGGCACGGACATGATCACCGGGCTCTACTCGGCGATCGCCGACTCCGTCCCGATTCTCTGCATCACCGGCCAGGCGCCGGTGGCCAAGCTCCACAAGGAGGACTTCCAGGCCGTCGACATCGCGTCGATCGCCACGCCCGTGACAAAGGCCGCGACGACCGTCCTGGAGGCCGCGCAGGTGCCCGGCGTCTTCCAGCAGGCCTTTCACCTGATGCGCTCGGGCCGCCCGGGTCCGGTCCTCATCGACCTGCCCATCGACATCCAGCTGACCGAGATCGAGTTCGACCCGGAGACGTACCAGCCGCTGCCCGTCTACAAGCCGGCCGCGTCCCGTGCCCAGATCGAGAAGGCGATCGGTTTCCTGCTGGCCGCCGAGCGCCCGGTGATCGTCGCCGGTGGCGGCATCATCAACGCCGACGCCTCCGAACTTCTCGTCGAGTTCGCCGAGCTGACCGGCACCCCGGTCATCCCGACGCTGATGGGCTGGGGCATCCTCGCCGACGACCACGAGCTCAACGCCGGGATGGTCGGCCTCCAGACCTCGCACCGCTACGGCAACGCGAACTTCCTGGAGTCGGACTTCGTCCTCGGCATCGGCAACCGCTGGGCCAACCGGCACACCGGCGACCTGGCCGTCTACACCAAGGGCCGGAAGTTCGTCCATGTCGACATCGAGCCCACTCAGCTCGGCAAGATCTTCCCGCCCGACCTTGGTATCGCCTCGGACGCCCGGGCCGCGCTGGAGCTCTTCGTCGAGGTGGCCAAGGAGCTCAAGGCCGCGGGCAAGCTGCCGGACCGCAGCGCCTGGGCCGCCTCCACCCAGGAGCGCAGGGCGAAGCTGCAGCGCCGCACCCACTTCGACCAAGTGCCGCTGAAGCCGCAGCGGGTGTACGAGGAGATGAACCGGGCCTTCGGGCCGGAGACCCGTTACGTCACCACGATCGGCCTCTCCCAGATCGCCGGCGCGCAGATGCTGCACGTCTACCGGCCGCGCCACTGGATCAACTGCGGCCAGGCCGGCCCGCTCGGCTGGACCATCCCGGCCGCGCTGGGTGTCGCCACCGCCGACCCCGAGGGCCAGGTCGTCGCGCTCTCCGGGGACTACGACTTCCAGTTCATGCTGGAGGAACTGGCGGTCGGTGCGCAGCACAACATCCCGTACGTCCATGTCCTGGTGAACAACTCCTACCTGGGGCTGATCCGCCAGGCGCAGCGCAACCTGGACATCAACTTCCAGGTCAACCTGGAGTTCGAGAACATCAACTCCCCGGAACTGGGCGTCTACGGCGTCGACCACGTCAAGGTCGTCGAGGGGCTGGGCTGCAAGGCGATCCGGGTCACTGGGCCGGACCGGCTGCTGCCCGCGTTCGAGGAGGCCAAGAAGCTGGCCGCCGAATTCCGCGTCCCGGTGGTCGTCGAGGCGATCCTGGAGCGCATCACCAACATCTCGATGAGTGGCGCCGGGATCGACGCCGTCAACGAGTGGGAGGACATTGCCACCGAGCCGGGCCACGCCCCGACGGCGATCCGCCCGTTCGTCGCGAGCTGACGCACCACTCCTCGGTACGTCTCCCCGGTGGGGGGGGGGGGGGGGGGGGGGGGGGGGGGGGGGGGGGGGCCCCCCCCCCCGCCCGCCCCCCCCCCCCACCTGCCCGTCCCGGCCAGGCCGAACACGGCCGACACCCCTACCCGTAGTACTTCAGAGCTACGCGGAAGGTGCCCTCCACGGGTGGACGCCGACGACACGGTCCGCTCCCTAGCTTCTGTACCGGAAGCACGACCCACATCCGGTACGGAAGGACCGTCCACTTATGGCGCCCCGTCAGCCCAGGAGCCGCCCCCGCACCCGCCGCCTCTTCACGAGCCCGCGCGGCGCCCGTACCCTCCTCGCAGCCCTCGTCATCGCCGCGGTCACCGTGCCCTTCTCGGGCGCGGCCCGCCCCTCCGCCGTCCCGGCGCCCGCCCCCGCCGCTCTCGCCCCGCTGCGTGCGACCCCCGCCGCCCTGGACGAGCGGTACGCCGTCAACCGCGGTTCCATCCGGGCGGCCGAACGGATGGCCACCGACCACGGCGACCGGAAGCGGGCGGCCGCGCTGCGCGAACTGGCCGACCCGGCGCGCCACTTCCTCTCCTTCGACGGCCGCGAAGGCGGCCGCGGCGCCGAGGTCTTCGGTGATCTGTCCACGGCGCGCCGGATCGCCGTGCTGGTTCCAGGCGCGGGCATCAATGTCGACAAGTACTGGCGGCTGAGGGCCGGTGGTGTCGCGCTCCAGCGGAAGCTCGGCGAGGGATCGGCAGTCATCGGCTGGCTCGGGTACGCAACGCCTGCCACGGTGAGCCCGGAAGCGGTGACGTCCGGCCTGGCTGAGCATTCCGCCCCCGAACTGCGCTCTTTCCTGGACGAGTTGAAGACGTCCAAACCCTCCGCCCGGATCACGCTGCTTTGCCACTCCTACGGATCCGTCGTCTGCGCCAAGGCCGCGTCCGGACTGGAGGTCGCGGGCATCGTCCTGTATGGCAGCCCCGGCACCGGCGCGCGGAGCGTCGCCGCGCTGCACACCCGGGCCACCGTCTGGGCGGGCCGGGGCGGCAGCGACTGGATCGCCGACGTACCGCACGAACAGCTCCGACTTCCGTTCGTCACCGTTGGGTTCGGGACCGACCCGGTCTCGCCCGGGTTCGGTGCCCGGCACTTCGCGGCGGGCGACTGCGGCCACAGCGACTACCTGAAGCGCGGCTCCTTGTCCCTGAAGAACCTCGCCCGGATCGTCTCCGGCCGGACCCCTGTCGAGGAGGGCCGTCATGCGTGAACTCGTCCGGCGGATCGACGCCGCCACCCCGCCCGAACGCGACCGGGCCGCGGACGCCCTGCGCGCCCTCGCCATCCTGGGCGTGGTGCTCGGCCACTGGCTGGTCACCGCACTGATCGCCGACACCGGCACGGTGCGCGCCGCCAGCCCCCTCCAGCACATGCCCGAACTGACTCCGGTCTCCTGGCTGTTCCAGACCCTTGCGGTCTTCTTCCTCGTCGGCGGACAGATGGCCGCGAAGAGCTACGCCTCCGCCCGCGCCCGCGGCACCACGTACGGGCAGTGGCTCGGCGCCCGTATGCTCCGGCTGTTCCGGCCGGTCGCCGCCGTGCTGGTGGTGTGGACCGTGATAGCGGGCACGCTGCTTGCCGCCGGGGTGGGCACGGAGACCGTGCACGCGCTGCTCAAGCTGGTGCTGTCACCGCTGTGGTTCCTGCTCGTCTTCACGGCACTGACCGCGGTCACCCCGCTGGTCTCCAGGCTCCATCCGCTCTGGCCGCTCGCCGTCGTGCTCCATGTCGACCTGATCCGGTTCGGACTGGGCGGGCCCGCCTGGCTCGGATGGATCA
This sequence comes from Streptomyces sp. NPDC051286, assembly GCF_044455345.1. NCBI lineage: Bacteria > Bacillati > Actinomycetota > Actinomycetes > Kitasatosporales > Streptomycetaceae > Streptomyces > Streptomyces sp. NPDC051286. The sequence goes on from NZ_JBITER010000005.1 coordinate 222,918, forward strand.
ATGTGGCGGCCGGCTGGCTGGTCCCGTACTGCCTGGGCGCGACCTGGGCCCGCGGCGGCCTGCACAGCCGGGCCACCGGATGGGCGCTGCTGCTGGTCGGCGCCGCGGTCACCGCCGGCCTCGTTCTGTGGGCCGGCTACCCCGCGTCCATGGTCGGGGTGCCGGGCAGCAGGATCTCCAACCTCGACCCGCCCACCCTCGCGGCCGTCACCTTCGGTCTCGCCCAGTGTGGCGCGGCCCGGCTGCTGCTCGGCCCGCTGCGGCGGGTCCTGCGCCGCCCCGCGGCGTGGGCGGCGGTGGCGCTGGTCAACCTCTCCGCGATGACGGTCTTCCTCTGGCACCAGACCGCGATGATGGCGGTCACCGCCATCGGGCTGCTCGCGGGAGAGGCACTGCCGGGACTGCACACCGTGCCCAGGGATTCGGGCTGGGTGCTCGCCCGTCTGGCGTGGCTGCCGGCGTTCGCCGTGGCGCTGCTGGTCTGCTGGGCGGCGTTCCGTAAGTACGAGGAGGGGCGGTCGCGACGCGGGAAGGGGCGGATCGTCCGCGAGAACCGTCCCACCAGGCCCTCGGTGATGGACCGTGTCTAAGGTGGTCCGGATGACATGGAAATCAGTGGAGGGCAAGGGGCGGTGGAAGGCTGCCCTGCGGAGGGCGCCGCGTGTCCTGTTCGAGGATCTGACGAAGCCCGCCGACCCGCTGCCGGACATGGGACAGCCCGGATGGCCGCTCTGGCGGCCGGTGTTCGCGATGCTGCTGGTCATCTACACGGCCTTCCTCACCGTGTTCCATCTGAACGAGATGAGTCCGGTCGACGGCGGCGGCTTCCCCAAGTACGGGTTGCTGGGCATCGCCCACGGGGCGGCGCTCGTCGCCGCGATGTTCCGCCCGGTGTCGGCCTGGTGGGTGTCGACCGTCCTCATGGTCGTCACCGTGCTGCTCAACGAGCCCGATATGAGCGGGGACCAGTTGTTCCCATGGAGCATTTCCGGGCTCGCGCTTCAGTGCGGAGTGCTCTTCCTGCTGGCGCTGCGGGTCCCGCCCCGCCGCGCGGCCGGCGCGCTGGTGATCACTCTCCTCGCCGGACTCGCCTGCGCCCTTTTCACCACCACGCCGCACAACTACGACATCGACCGCTCCGCTCCGGTCCTGATCGCCGCCGTGGTACTCGGCGCCGCGCTGCGCGGCCTGCGGGTGGCCCGCACCCAGCTCGTCGTCCAGGAGGAGCTCACCGCCGGGGAGCGGGCCCGGCGCACCCTCCTGGAGGAGCGCAACCGCATCGCCCGCGAGCTGCACGACGTGGTCGCCCACCACATGTCGGTGATCTCCATCCAGGCGCAGGTCGCCCCGCACCTGGTCGAGAACCCGTCCGACGAGCTCCGGGAGAACCTCGCGGGCATCCGGCAGAATGCCGTCGAGGCGCTCACCGAACTGCGCCATGTGCTCGGCGTACTCCGCTCCGAGGACGCCTTGTCGCAAGGGGTGAGGCACACCCCGCAGCCCACCCTCGAGCGGCTCGACGAACTGGTCGCCAATGTGCGCGGCGCCGGGCTCACGGTCACCACCGTCACCACCGGTGCGCCGCGCGCGCTGCCGCCCGGTGTCGAGTTGTCGGCCTTCCGGATCGTCCAGGAGGCGCTCAGCAACGCGATGAGACATGCCCCCGGCTCACAGGTGCGGGTGGAGACGGCCTACGGGGCGACCGGGCTGACCGTCCGGATCACCAACAACGCGCCCGACGCGCCGGCCGCGCCCTCGCAGTCCATGGGGCACGGGCTGCTGGGGATGCGCGAACGCACTGCCATGCTGGGCGGCGAACTCGCGACCGGGGCGACCCCGGACGGCGGCTACGAGGTCACGGCTATCCTGCCGGTGAGACCCCCTGCCCTGGCCACCGAATCTGCCGAGGACACCCCGTGACGACCATTCGCGTACTCATCGCCGACGACCAGATGATGGTTCGTCAGGGCTTCACGGTGCTGCTCGACGCGGAACCCGGCATCGAGGTCGTCGGCCAGGCGGTGGACGGCCTCGACGCGGTCGCCAAGGTCGCCGAACTCGCCCCGGACGTCGTGCTGATGGACGTCAGGATGCCGGTGCTCGGCGGCATCGAGGCAACCCGCCGCATCACGTCACCGCCCGGCGCCCGGGTCAAGGTGCTCATCCTGACCACCTTCGATCTCGACGAGTACGTGTACGAGGCGCTCCGCGCGGGCGCGTCCGGCTTTCTCCTCAAGGATGCATCGGTCGAGGAACTGGCCCATGCGGTCAGGGTCGTGGCGTCCGGTGACGCGCTGCTCGCCCCGAACATCACCAAGCGGCTGATCGCCGAGTTCTCCCGGATGACCGCCGCCCCCCGAGCGCCGCTGAAGGACCGCGTCGGTCATCTGACGGAACGCGAGACAGAGGTGCTGTCCCTGATCGCGCAGGGGCTGTCGAACGCGGAGATAGCCCAGTTGCTGGTGGTGGCGGAGCAGACCGCGAAGACCCATGTGAGCCGGATCCTGGCCAAACTGGGGCTGCGCGACCGGACGCAGGCCGCGGTCTTCGCCTACGAGACGGGCCTGGTGCGCCCGACCGGCTACTGACGTACACGAAGGGCGGGAGCGCGGAACCGTCCGCGCCCCCGCCCCAGGGTGGTGACCGCCCGACGGCGGGAGGCCGGCGCGACCGTTTCGTTCGCGCCGCCGGGCGGAGTTCCGCAGGCTGAGAGGGTGGTTGAGCCGGGACCGCGGCGGCGCGCGATGGGCGGCCGGGTCCGCTCTCTCAGGTCGAGAGCGGCCGTCGGCTGCCTTCACCACCGCACTGGCTCGCACGCCGCCGCGGTCCTGGGTCGCGTCCGTCCTGCCGACACCCCTCAGGGACGGCTGGACGGACAGCGCAGGGGATATGACCTCCCGTCATACTCCTTGCGCGGTCTCGGTGATATGGGGGGCTGTCCGGCCCGATCCGCCGGGCAACCCCCTGCTGGGGCGTGTTTCGAAAGTTCCGCCTGCCTGGCGGCGTCTGGCACGCACGCTCGCTGCGTTGTCGGGCTCGCCCCGATACGCCCGGTATCGGGGCGACCCTCCGCCTGGCGATCGCACGCACCAGACGCCGCCAGGCCCGCCCTACGGGCGGACGACGCTACTTTCGAAACACGCCCTAGTCCTCGCGCAGGGCGCGGACAGCTTCCTCGACGCGCTTGCCGTAGTCGGCGTCGGCGGCGTGGAAGTGCGCGAGGTTCTTCTCGATCACGTCGTCGCGGGTGACCTGGGAGAGGCCTCCGGCGATGTTGGCGACCAGGCGGCCCTTCTCGTCCTCGGACATCAGCCGGTAGAGCTCGCCCGCCTGGAAGAAGTCGTCGTCCTTGGTGTGGGCGGGCGCCGCGTGGGTGCCGGTCCAGCCGTGGATCGCCAGCGGGGCGGAGAGTGCCGCGCCGGTCTGGGCGGGGCCGGCGTACGAGTTGGGCTCGTAGTTCTTGTCGTGGCGCGCGCCGTTGCGGGTGGCGTGCAGTCCGTCGCGGCCGTAGTTGTCGACGACGGCGGTCCGCGGGGCATTCACCGGGAGCTGGGTGTGGTTGACGCCCAACCGGTAGCGGTGCGCGTCGGCGTAGGCGAACAGGCGGCCCTGGAGCATCTTGTCCGGGGAGGGGCCGATGCCGGGCACGAAGTTGTTCGGGGAGAACGCGGCCTGCTCGACCTCGGCGAACACATTGTCCGGGTTGCGGTCCAGGACCAGCCGGCCCACGCGCTGCAGCGGGTAGTCACTGTGCGGCCACACTTTGGTGAGGTCGAACGGGTTGAAGCGGTAGTCGGCGGCCTCGGCAGCCGGCATGACTTGCACGTACAGGGTCCAGGACGGGTTCACGCCCCGCTCGATGGCCTGCAGCAGGTCCGTCTGGTGCGAGGTGCTGTCCTTGCCCGCGAGCTCGGCGGCCTGCTCGCTGGAGAGGGAGCGCACACCCTGGTTCGTCTTGAAGTGGTACTTGACGAAGAAGGCCTCGCCCTCGGCGTTCGTCCACTGGTAGGTGTGCGAGCCGTAGCCGTTCATGTGGCGGTACGAGGCAGGGATGCCCCGGTCGCCCATCAGCCAGGTCACCTGGTGCGTCGCCTCGGGGGCGTGTGCCCAGAAGTCCCAGACGTTGTCAGGCTCCTGGCGGCCGGTGAACGGGTCGCGCTTCTGCGAGTGGATGAAGTCGGGGAACTTGATCGGGTCCTTGATGAAGAAGACCGGGGTGTTGTTGCCGACCAGGTCGTAATTGCCCTCGTCCGTGTAGAACTTGAGGGCGAAGCCGCGCGGGTCGCGCACGGCGTCGGCGCCGCCGAGCGAGTCGGCGACCGTCGAGAACCGGATGAACGTCTCGGTGCGCTTGCCGACGGCGGAGAGGAAGTCGGCCCGGGTGAAGCCGGTGACGTCGTCGGTCACCTCGAAGTAGCCGTACGCGCCGGAACCGCGGGCGTGGACCACGCGCTCCGGGATGCGTTCCCGGTTGAAGCGCGCGAGCTTCTCGAGCAGGTGCTGGTCCTGGAGGAGGATCGGGCCACCGGCGCCGGCGGTGGCGGAGTTCTGGTTGTCGGCGACCGGGGCGCCTGACTCGGTCGTAAGCACACGCTGCGTCATGGTGTCGGGGCGACCTTCCGTACGGGAGCTGCTGAACTGAGACGTCCTGGGGGCTCCAGGAGCGTAAGTACGCTCCGAACCGAACGTCAACAGTTTGTTGAAAGTGTGAGTGGGGTGTTCCGGATGGCGCCGACGCCTGGGCGCGACAGGACAGGTGTCAGCGCCGGCACCATCCGGAAGTCTGTGGGGCGGTCGGTCAGGCCTGGACGGGCTGACCCGAGAGGCGCTCGACCGCGCGCAGCAGGGCCGAGTGGTCCAGGCCGCCGTCGCCCTGCGCGCGGAGCGAGGCGACGAGCTGGGCGACCACGGCGCCGACGGGCAGCGCGGCACCGACATTGCGGGCGGCGTCGGTGACGATGCCCATGTCCTTGTGGTGCAGGTCGATCCGGAAGCCCGGCGCGAAGTCCCGGCCCAGGAAGTTGTTCTTCTTCCGGGTCAGTACGGTCGAGCCGGCCAGTCCGCCGGCGAGCACGTCGAGCGCGGCGGCGAGATCGACCCCGGACTTCTCCAGGAAGACGACGGCCTCGGCGCAGGCTTGGATGTTGACCGCGACGATCAGCTGGTTGGCGGCCTTCACCGTCTGGCCGGAGCCGTGCGGGCCGCAGAGCACGATCGTTTTGCCGAGCGCCTGCAGGATCGGCTGCGCGGCGTCGAAGTCGGCCTGCTCGCCGCCGACCATGATCGACAGCACGGCTTCGATCGCGCCGGCCTCGCCACCGGAGACCGGGGCGTCCAGGACGCGGATGTCTTTCTCCTTCGCGTTCTTCGCGAGGTCGACGGAGGTCTGCGGGGTGATCGAGGACATGTCGATCAGCAGGGCGCCCGGCTTCGCGTTCGCCAGGATGCCCTCGGGGCCGTACGCGACGGCCTCGACGTGCGGGGACGCGGGCACCATCGTGATGACGACATCGGCGTCCCGGACCGCCTCGGCGATCGAACCCGCGCCGTGCCCGCCGGCCGCCGCCAGCCGGTCGATCTTGTCCTGCTCCAGGGTGTATCCGGTGACGTCGTAACCGGCCTTGATCAGGTTCTCGGACATGGGGGAGCCCATGATGCCGAGTCCGATCCACGCAACCTTGGGGAGGTTGTTGCTCATGAGGAAGTGCCTTCCTGAAAACGTGTGTACGAGGGGGAGTCCGACACCCTCAGCGAGCTGCTCGGGCCTCGGCCGGGAGCCAGGTGAAGGACTCGGCGCTCGGCCGGTCGCCGGGCTTGTACTCCAGGCCGACCCAGCCGTCGTAACCGGCCTTCGTCAGTTCGTCGAGGAGTTGCTCCAGCGGCAGGGAGCCGGTGCCGGGCGCGCCGCGCCCCGGGTTGTCGGCGATCTGGACGTGACCGGTCCGGTCGGCGTACGCGGCGATGACCTGGCTGAGGTCCTCGCCGTTCATCGACAGGTGGTACAGGTCCAGCAGGAATTTCGCATTGCCGAGCCCCGTCGCGGCGTTGACCTTGTCGACGACCTCGATTCCGGCCGGTGCGCTCACCAGCGGGTAGCGCGGCGACTCCGGCTCGTTCAGGGTCTCGATCAGCAGGACCGCCCCGATCCGGTCGGCCGCGCGGGCGGCCAGGACCAGGTTCTCCAGGGCGAGCTCGTCCTGCACGGCCGGGTCCACGCCGTCGGCGCGGTTGCCGTACAGCGCGTTGAGCGCCGTGCAGCCGACCGAGGCGGCGAAGGCGGCCGCCACCTCGATATTGGCGCGGAAGCGGTCCGACTCCGGGCCGGGCACGGAGAGCGCGCCGCGGTCGGGGCCGGGAAGCTGTCCGGCGTAGAAGTTCAGCCCCACCAGTTGCGTGCCCGCGTCGTCGAGCGCCTTCTTGAGGGCGTCGAGTTCGCTTTGCGGCGGGGTGGGGGTCTCGATCCAGGGCCACCACAGCTCGACCGCGGTGAAGCCCGCCGCGGCAGCGGCCGCGGGGCGCTCCAGGAGCGGGAGTTCCGTGAAGAGGATCGAAAGGTTCACATCGAAGCGCTGGTCCGGGTATCCCATGAAGGTCAGGCGCTCCTTCCGTATTGCGGAAGTTAGTTTCTGCGTAACGGAAGGTTGCCCGGGAGGCGGCCGGGCTGTCAAGGGGGTGCCCGGAATTCGGGCCGGTCAGGGCTCGTCCTGGCACACGGAAGGCGGGGTGGGCATCCTCGGCCGTCCGTCCCGCCTGCTGCTCTCCGGCTGTCGGGCTGCCCGGCGGGGGGCGTGTGCGGCGACACCAGCCGCTCCGCGGCGGGCCGCTCCCTGATCCGGCCTGAGAGCCTGTCGGGCGGCCTCTGATCGGGCGGACCCGGTGTGGCACGCACGCTTCCGGCGTTGCCGAAATGCTCTGGTGGCTCCTTCCCCGAGCTCTCGGCTTCGTTCGAGCAGGGGAGACCCCATCCGAGGACCTTCCGGCGCCTTGCGATCGCACGCGCCACGCCGCGTCCGCTCTCCGATCGAAGGCGACCCGGCAGGCCCTGAGCCGAACGAAAGTCCTCGGCGGTCCGTTAGGGTCGGGGCCGAGCCGCGGGCCCCTGGGTGCGGCGAGCACATGATGGAGGCACAGTGCGCTTGAGAGTGGAGTTCACCACCGAGCCCTTCGATCTCGACGAGGCACCCGCCCACGCGGTGGTGGCCCGCGAGGTGATTCAGACGGCCGAGCTGGACGCCGTGGATGTCGGCCCCTTCGGCAATACGGCGGAGGGCGGCGCGGACGCGGTGCTCACCGCGGTGGACTCACTGCTGCGCAAGGCCCTGGAGTCCGGTGCCACCCGGGTGTCGCTCCAGGTCAACGTCATCGGGGAGGACTCGAAGTGACCGAGTCGGCGGACCACCCCCTCGTCACCGCGGTCAAGCCGCTCGTCGACGCCATGGGCGCCGAGCTGGTCGGCCCCGAGGACGCTCGGATCGATGACGTCGTGCTGGCCTGGGAGGGCGAGGACGTCATAGCCGTACGGCTGCCGCAGCTCTCGGACTCGCTCGACCACATCCTGGCAGCCTTGGAGCGGCGGCACGGCATGCCGCTCGCTGAGCTGGATCGCAAGGCCAAACAGTCGCTCGTGCGGACCCTGGAGGCACGGGGTGCCTTCTCGGTGCGGCACGGCGTGGAGACGGTGGCGGGGGCGCTGGGGGTCAGCCGCTTCACCGTCTACAACTATCTCAACCGGGAAAATGCTGCCAAAGGTGAGTAGTTGAGCGAAGGTCGCGGAAGTACGCGGAAGGCCGTTGCCCGGATCGCCGGGCGGCGGCCTTCGACGTTCGCAGAATTTCAACAAAGTGTTGACGTGGTGTTGTGGAGGGCGTTAGCTGTCCGCAGCCCGACCAACGCACAGCGAAAAAAGCCACGGAGGCTCCCGTGACTCTGAGCTCCACACCGGGCCTCGCCCGGTTCAACACCCTGGCGGACGACGAGGCCACTACCGCGTTGCACGAGGTGTGCGCCAGTGCGGCATGGGGAAGAGCGATCCTCTCCCGGCGCCCCTACACCACCGCAGAAGCCCTTCTCGCCACCAGCGATGCCGCCATGGCCGAGCTGACCCGCGAAGATCTGGCCGACGCGATGGCCGGCCACCCTCCGATCGGCCGCCCGGCCCCCGGGGACCCGACCTCCTCCCGCGAACAGCGGGGGATGGCCGAGGCCGCCGAGGAGCTCAAGGCCGAGATGCTCGAACTGAACCTGGCTTACCAGGAACGGTTCGGACATGTCTTCCTGATCTGCGCCACCGGTGCCACCGGCGAGCAGATGCGCGACGCGGCGAAGTCCCGGATCGGGAACTCGCCCGAGCAGGAGTGCGAGATCGTGCGCACCGAGCTGGGCAAGATCAATCGAATCCGGCTGACCCGTCTCGTAACCGAAGGAGAGTGGCGGTCTTGAGCACCGACACCACCGCATCGGTGTCCACGCACATCCTGGACACCAGCATCGGCCGCCCCGCCGCAGCCGTCGCCGTCACGCTCGCCGCCCGCAGTGGCAGCGACGCCCGGTGGGTGACGCTCGGTGGCTCCGCGACCGACGCGGACGGGCGATGCAAGGACCTGCCGGCGCTGCCGGAGGGCACCACCCATGTGCGTCTCGACTTCGAGACCGAGGCGTACTTCTTCAACCAGCAAGCCGAGGCGCAGCAGGACGCCCCCCGCGTAAGGGACAGCGGTGTGTTCTTCCCGGAAGTGGCGATCACCTTCGCCGTCGTACCGGGCGAGCACTATCACGTACCGCTGCTGCTCAACCCGTTCGGCTACTCCGTATACCGAGGGAGCTAGCAGACATGCCCACGATTCTCGGCCAGAACCAGTACGGCAAAGCAGAGAACCGCGTCGTCAAGATCACGCGGGACGGCGACACCCACCACATCAAGGACCTGAACGTGTCGGTCGCCCTCTCCGGCGACATGGACGACGTCCACTACTCCGGCTCCAACGCCAACGTCCTGCCGACCGACACCACCAAGAACACGGTGTACGCGTTCGCCAAGGAGCACGGCATCAAGTCCGCCGAGCAGTTCGGCATCCACCTCGCCCGTCACTTCGTGACGTCGCAGGAGCCGATCCACCGGGCGCGCATCCGTATCCAGGAGTACTCCTGGGAGCGCATTGCCACCTCGGACAGCAACTCCAAGTTCATAGGCTCGGACGAGGTCAACCACTCATTCGTCCGCAAGGGCCAGGAGCTGCGCACCACCCAGATCACCTACGACGGTGAGAACTGGCAGGTCATCTCGGGACTCAAGGACCTCACGGTCATGAACACCACCCACTCGGAGTTCTGGGGTTACGTCAAGGACAAGTACACGACGCTCAAGGAGGCGTACGACCGCATCCTGTGCACCGACGTCGCCGCCGCCTGGCGCTACAACTGGACCAGCGACGACGACCGGATGCCCAACTGGGAGAAGTCGTACGAGCAGGCCAGGAGGCACATCCTGCAGGCCTTCGCCGAGACGTACTCCCTCTCGTTGCAGCAGACCCTGTACCAGATGGGGTCGAGGGTGATCAACAGCCGCAGCGAGATCGACGAGATCCGCTTCTCTCTGCCGAACAACCACCACTTCCTGGTGGACCTGGAGCCCTTCGGCCTCAAGAACGAGACCGCCGACGGCGCTGTCTACTTTGCGGCGGACCGCCCGTACGGACTCATCGAGGCCACCGTGCTCCGGGACGGCATCGAGCCGCAGATCCCGGTCGACATGACCAACCTCTGACGCGGCCCTGAGCCGGTCCCCGCCCGCCGACGGGCGGGGACCGGCCGACCCGGAGGGAAACCCCATGGCACAGCCTGCAACGGGCCCGGTAGCAGAAGGCCCCTGCACCGCACCACCGGAGAACTCCGTGCATCCGGTGGACGAAAAGCTTTCCCCCTCGCGGCTCGTCCCCGCCGCGCTCCAGCACATCGCCGCCATGTATGCGGGCGTCGTCACCCCTCCGCTCATCATCGGCCAGGCCGCAGGGCTGGACCCGGCCGGTATGACCCGGCTGATCGCGGCCAGTCTGCTGATCGCCGGACTCGCCACTCTCCTGCAGACGCTCGGCATCGGCGGTATCGCGGGAAACCGGCTGCCGTTCGTGAATGCCGCGTCCTCCGCCGGCATCGCCCCGATGCTCGCCATCGCCGAGACCAGCGCCCCCGGCCACCAACTCCCCGCGATCTACGGAGCGGTGCTCGTCGCCGGAGCCTTCTGCCTGGCCGTCGGACCGTTCTTCGGGCGGCTGCTCCGCTTCTTCCCGCCGCTCGTCACCGGGGTCGTCATCACCCTCATCGGCGTCACCCTGATGCCGGTCCCGGTCTCCTGGGCGCAGGGCGGTGACAAGGAAGCGGCCGACTTCGGCGCCATGAAGTACCTGGCACTGGCCGCCTTCACCCTTGCCGTCATCCTGCTGATCCAGCGATTCGGGCGCGGATTCGTCAAACAAGTCGCGCTGCTCTGCGGCCTGTTGATCGGAACGCTCGCAGCGATCCCGTTCGGGCTCGCCGACTTCTCCGCGCTGAGGTCCGCACCGCTCGCGGCCCTGCCCACACCCTTCGCCTTCGGTGCCCCCGAGTTCAAGCCCGCCGCGATCCTGTCCCTCTGCATCGTCATGCTGGTCCTGATGACCGAGTCCTCGGCCGGCATGCTGGCGCTCGGCGAGATCTGCGACCGGCGCACCGACGGGCGGACCATCACCCGCGGGCTGCGCACCGACGGCATCGCCACCCTGCTCGGTCCGGTCTTCGGCGGCTTCCCGACGAGCGCGTTCGCCCAGAACGTCGGCGTGGTGTCGCTGACGAAGGTACGCAGCCGCTATGTCGTCGCCGCGGCGGGCGGAGCTCTGATCGTCCTGGGCGCCTTCCCCGTCCTCGGCGCGGTCGTCTCCCTCGTCCCGATGCCCGTGCTCGGCGGCGCCGGAATCGTCCTGTTCGGCTCGATCGCCGTCAGCGGCATCCGTACGCTCTCCGAGGCCGGACTCGACGACAGCTCCAACATCATCCTGGTCGCCGTGGCGCTCGGCGCGGGCATCATCCCGCTTGCCGCGCCCGCCTTCTACGCGGGATTTCCGTCCTGGGCGCAGACTGTGCTGGGCTCCGGGATCAGTGCGGGAGCGCTGGCAGCGGTCCTGCTCAACCTGTTCTTCCACCATCTCGGCACCCACAGCCGCACGGCTGTGGCACTCAAATCCTCCTAGGGTCCTGCCGTGCCCACCTCATCGGAGAGAGAAGAAGGAAGCGCCATGGCAGCCCCTGACCGTGTGGACCGCATCGTCATCGAGAACTGTTCGATCGCCACCGTCGACGCCGACGACACCGAGTACGCCTCGGGCCATGTCGTTGTCGCGGGCAACCGCATCGAGCACGTAGGCGCCGGCCGGGCCCCCGAGGGACTGGAGAACGTCGTACGACGCGTCGACGGCGCCGGGCACCTCGTCACCCCCGGCCTGATCAACACCCACCATCACTTCTACCAGTGGATCACCCGGGGCCTGGCCACCGACCACAACCTCTTCGACTGGCTGGTCGCCCTCTACCCGACCTGGGCGCGTATCGACGAGCCGATGGTCCGCGCCGCAGCACAGGGATCGCTCGCGATGATGGCCCGCGGCGGTGTCACCACCGCCATGGACCACCACTACGTCTACCCGCGGGGCTCCGGCGACCTGTCCGGCGCCATCATCGGAGCCGCCCGCGACATGGGCGTGCGTTTCACCCTCGCCCGCGGTTCCATGGACCGCAGCCAGAAGGACGGCGGACTGCCGCCGGACTTCGCCGTCGAGACACTCGACGGTGCGCTCGCCGGCACCGAGGCGGCCATCGACGCGCACCATGACGGCTCCTTCGACGCCATGACGCAGATCGCCGTCGCACCCTGCTCGCCCTTCTCCATCTCCACCGAACTGCTCCGCCAGGGAGCCGAGCTGGCCCGCCGCCGCGGGGTCCGGATGCACACCCACGGCTCGGAGACTGTGGAGGAGGAGAAGTTCTGCCACGAGCTGTTCGGCATGGGCCCGACCGACTACTTCGAGTCGACGGGCTGGCTCGGCGACGACGTATGGATGGCCCACTGCGTCCATATGAACGACTCGGACATCGCCGCGTTCGCCCGCACCGGCACCGGAGTCGCGCACTGCCCGTCCTCCAACGCCCGCCTCGCGGCCGGCATCGCCCGGGTCCCCGACATGCTGGCCGCGGGTGTCCCCGTCGGCCTCGGTGTCGACGGCACCGCCTCCAACGAGTCCGGTGAACTCCACACCGAACTGCGCAACGCCCTCCTCATCAACCGCCTCGGCGCCCACCGGGAAAAGGCATTGAACGCCCGTCAGGCCCTGCGCCTGGGCACGTACGGCGGCGCCCAGGTCCTCGGCCGCGCGGACCAGATCGGCTCGCTGGAGGTCGGCAAGCTCGCCGACCTGGTGCTCTGGAAGCTGGACACCCTCGCGCACGCCTCCATCGCCGACCCGGTCACCGCGCTCGTCTTCGGCGCCGCCGCCCCCGTCACCCTCTCCCTCGTCAACGGGAAGACGATCGTCGAGGGCAGCCACCTGACCACGGTGGACGAGGACGCCATCGCCCGCGTCACCCGCGACGAGGCGCGCCGCCTCGCGCAGATCGCCGCCGGAGCCTGACGGCTCCGGGGCACCTCCCCCAGAACAGCCGGCCGGAGGGGGACGGCCCTCGGCCGGCCGCCGTGGACCCGAGCGGGGTCCACGGCAGCCGGTCCGGCGAACACGCACTCAGAAATGCGCGTTCGCCGGACCGGTGACCAAAGCTGCCGCACCAGCTGCACAACCTGCACCAACGCACCACCTCCCTGACACCCACGTCGCCTTGACGTGTACCCGACCGGAGGAACCGCCGTGGCAGCACAGCCCAGGTTTCGCAACGACGCAGTCGCAGTTCCCGACCAGCAGCCCGTACCGGACGACCCGCAGGTCGCCGGCGGCAAACATCCGGTCGACGAGACCCTCCCCCCACTGAAGATGTTCACCAGCGGACTGCAGCATGTGGCCGCGATGTACGCAGGCGTGGTGGCCCCGCCCATGATCGTGGGACCCGCCGTCGGACTCACCGCCAAGGAGACCGCCTTCCTGATGGGGGCGAGCCTCTTCACCGCGGGCATCGCCACCCTGCTCCAGACTCTCGGCTTCTGGCGCATCGGCGCCCGGCTGCCGTTCGTCAACGGCGTCTCGTTCGCCGGGGTGACGCCGATGATCGCGATCGGCAAGGACCGGGGACACGACGGCATCGCCGTCATCTTCGGCGCGATCCTCGTGGCCAGCCTCCTCGGCTTCGTACTCGCCCCCTACTTCTGCAAGCTGGTCCGCTTCTTCCCACCCGTCGTCACCGGGACCGTCATCACCCTGATCGGCGTCTCGCTGCTGCCGGTCGCCTTCAACTGGTCCCAGGGCGGCAACGCGACGGCCGACGGCTACGGGTCGACGACCAACATCTCCATGGCCGCCGTCACCCTGGTCATCGTCCTCGCCCTGCGCAAACTGCTGCGCGGCTTCCTGCAGCAGATCGCGATCCTGCTCGGTCTGGTCGCCGGCACCCTGATCGCGATCCCGGTCGGCATCACCGACTTCGGCGCGATCAAGGACGCCGACCTGGTCGGCTTCCCGACCCCGTTCCACTTCGGGGCACCGCAGTTCGAGATAGCCGCCATCGTCTCGATGTGCATCGTGATGCTCGTCTGCATGACCGAGTCCACCGCCGACATGCTGGCCCTCGGCAAGATCGTCGGCCGACCGGCGGACGAACGGACCATTGAGGGCGGTCTGCGCGCCGACACCCTCGGCAGCGCCGTCAGCCCGCTCTTCAACGGCTTCATGTGCAGCGCCTTCGCGCAGAACATCGGCCTGGTCGCGATGACCAAGGTGCGCAGCCGGTTCGTCGTCGCCGCGGGTGGCGTCATCCTGGTCGTGCTCGGTCTGGTCCCCGTGGCCGCGTCCGTCATCGCGCTCGTCCCGCTGCCGGTGCTCGGCGGTGCGGGCATCGTGCTCTTCGGCTCGGTCGCCGCGAGCGGCGTCCAGACGCTGGCCACCGCCGCCCTCGAGAAGGGTGAGAACGCACTGATCGTCGCGGCCGCCGTCGGCATCGGACTGATCCCGATCGCCGCGCCGGAGTTCTATCACGCGTTCCCGGAGGACCTCCTCGTCGTGCTGGACTCTGGGATATCCACCGGGTGCGTCGTGGCGATCGTCCTCAACCTGGCCTTCAACCACCTGGGCGGGAAGCCGGAGACGGAGGACGAGGAGGAGCCGTCCGTCCCGGCGACGGCACCGGTGGGCGCGCACTGAGCGCGTCCGGTACGGCGCTGTGGCGCGCACGGCGGGAGCCGTACGCGCCACAGCGCCGTACCGGGCAGGTCCGGGCGGGACTCAGAGCCTGTCGGGTGACCTCTGATCGGGCGGCCACGCCCTGGCACGCACGCTTCCCGCGTTGCCGAAACGCCCTAGTAGCTCCTTCCCCAAGCTCTCAGCTTCGTTCGAGCAGGGGAGACCCCATCCGAGGGCCTTCCAGCGCCTTGGAATCGCACGCACCAGACCGCGTCCGCTTTCCGATCGAAGGTCACCCGACAGGCCCTCAGCCGATGTGATAGCTGTCGCCGTACACCTTCCAGTCGGGCGGCGGATCCAGGTTCAGATTGCCCTTCTTCAGGAAGACCCGCTGGGCGGTGTCCACCCGGCTGGTGTCCGAGTGGGCCTCATCCTGCCGCATCGCCCAGACCCGCGCGTCCAGGAAGGCGTTGAGGTAGGTCACCTCGTCGCCGCCCTGCGACGGCGGCTTCGCCCTGGCGAGCGCGCGCTTGCGGATGGAGCGGAAGCTGGTGCTGTCGTCGCCGTCGCCGTGCATGACGATGGCGTCGTAGTACACGAACTGGCCGAGCGTGCCGATGCCGTCGGCCTTCCCCTGACCGACCGCAGGGTTGAAGTACAACCGGTCCCGTTCATCGTTCTGTGCCTGCTGGAAGGCCGGGTCCGACGCCGCGGTCGCCCAGTCCTCGGCGAAGTCCGGGTCGAGGCCGTCGTGCGAGTCGGTGCCGTTCACCTCCCGCAGAGCGGGCAGATACTTCGCGAGGACGTTGCCCGGCTTGCGCTGGGTGTACCGCTCGACGACGCTGAGCATGTCGCCGGTGCCGGAGCAGAAGCCGATGATGCCCGCGGTGTAGCCGCAGCCGTCGCCGACGTCCTCGATGTATGTGTACTGCGCTTTCCAGTCGAGCGTGGAGTTCTCCGCGCTGGAGACCAGCTGCATGGCGATCTCCTTCTTCGCCGGAGCAGCCAGCCCGGTGGCGGCAGCCGCCTGCCGCGTGGCGGAGACCTCCTGGCGCACGGCCCGATGCGTGGGGGCACCGGCGTGGGCGGTGGCGGGGGCCGTCTGCCGGGTGGCGGAGACCTCCTGGCGCACGGCCGGATGCGTGGGGGCACCGGCGGAGGCGGTGGTGGGTGCCGCCGTGAAGGTCACCCCGAATGCGGCCAGCGCGAGCCGTACGGGGCGAGTGTTGCGACGTGCGGCGTGCTTATGGCGAGCGGTCACCATTCCTCCAAAGGGAGTTCGTCGTTCCGTGTTCCGCTAGGAAGCTTCCTATCAGAGTGGAGTGAGAGTTCGGAGTGGAGTGAGAGTCGTGCACTCCTTCGGCGCAAGCGTGTTGAGTTCGGCTCTGGTTACGGAAAGGCCCCGCACCACGTGCCGGACGCGCGGTCCGGGGTCGTACGGGGCGGCCTGCGGATCAGGGGCGGACACCCTCTGGCCGATGGCTTTCAGCAGTTGAGGCGGGCCACGTGGATCCATGCGCCCGTGGGGCCGCCCCGGAGATCGCCCATGGATCAATGTCTCTTCCGCTAGCGGTAGTTGAGGTACTGACCACGTTCACCTGACCTGGCACTGGGTACTCCGACCTTGGTCCGCTGCGGGAGTTGACCCCGTCGTCGTCGACCGTGCAGACCTCCGACGGGGCCTTGGCGCCCCGAGCGGCGACGGGGCTCCGGACGGACTGGGCCACGGGGCCGGCGGCCGGCCCGAGAACGGTGGCCGGCACCATACTGGGCGCCGGCGCACGCGGCCCCTCGCGCAGACGCTTCACGCGCCCGCCGATCGCGGGTTCAGGGTCCGTCGATACGGTAGCTGTCGCCGTACACCTTCCACTTCAGCGGCGTTTCCAGCTGGAGTTTGCCCTCGCGTACGAAGACCCGCTGCTCCGTCTCGACGCGACTGGTGTCGGAGTGCGAGGGATCCTTGCGGATCGCGGCGACCCGGGCATCGAGGAAGGCGTTCAGATACGTCACCTCGTCGCCGCCTCGGGACGGCGGTTCGGCGGCGTCGAGAGCCTCGCGGCGGATCGTACGGAAGCCGACCGTGCCGTTCGAGTCGGCGGACCCGTGCATCACATAGGCGTCGTAGTAGATGAACTGGCCCAGGGCGCCGAGACCGTCCTCCTTTCCCTGTTCGACCGCCGGATCGAAGTATGAGCTGTCCCGCTCGGCATCCTGCGCCGACCGGAACGCGGGGTCGGCGGCCGCCTCCACCCATGCGTCGGTGAACGGGCGACCGAGGCCGTCGTGCGCATCGCTTCCCTGCACCGCGCGCAGAGCGGGCAGGAACCGTTCCAGCGGATTGCCGGGGCGCGCCGATGCGTACCGCTCGACGACCCTCAGCATGTCGCCGGTGCCGGAGCAGAAGCCGATGATGCCCGCGGTGTAGCCGCGGCCGTCACCGATGTCCTCGATGTACTTGTACTGCGCCTTCCAGTCGAGCGTGGAGTTCTCCGCGCTGGAGACCAGCTGCATGGCGATCTCCTTCTTCGCCGGATCGTCCAGCCCGGCCATCGGGGCGCCGTTGCCGAAAACGAGCCCGGGCGAGCGCTCGGAGCATCCCGCCAGCAGGGCGGCCGCCGTGGCCAGAACGGTGATGAGAGCCGTGGTGGGGGCGAGCCGGGAACGCGGAATGACCTTCACTTCTCCAGCCTGCCAGGTGCGGGGAAGGATCTTGGCCCGCTCGCCTGTAGCGTCAGGGGTATGGATGATCAGTCTGTTGTGGATGTCGGCGACGTCCGGCTCGCGTACCGGACCTGGGGAGACCCGTTCGGCTCGCCCGTCGTTCTGCTGCACGGCCTCGGCGGTTCAGCCGCGAACTGGGAAGCGGTCGGGAGCCTGCTCGGCGAGGAATGGCGGGTGTACGCCCTCGACCTGCGCGGGCACGGGGAGAGCGACTGGCCCGACGAGTACTCCTTCGAGCTGATGAGGGACGACGTCCTCGGCTTCCTCGACGAGTGCGAGCTTGACCGCGTCGGCTTGGTCGGCCACTCCATGGGCGGCGTCGTCGCCCATCTGCTCGCCCAAGAGCACGCGGACCGGGTGGAGCGCCTGGTGCTGGTGGAGACCCCGCCGCCGTTCCCCAGTGAGCCGAGGCCCGCCGCCCAGCCCGAAGGGCCGGTCGACTACGACTGGAATGTCGTCGCGCCCATCCGGGCCCAGGTCGCCGACCCCGACCCGCAGTGGGCGGACGGTCTTGGCGAGATCGTCGCGCCGACGCTGATGATCGCCGGTGGCCCGGAGAGCACCATGCCGCAGGGCCGGCTGGGCGACATGGCCGCCCTGATCCCGGACTGCCGGGTTATCACGCTCGGCGGCGGCCACCGGGTCCATGAGACCCACGCAGATCAGGTTGCCCAGCAGATCACCGAGTTCTTCACCAGCTGAGACACCAGCGGTCGGCTGAACCCCGGAGCGGGGTGCCTCCGGGAGCCGGCGAACCGCGCCGGTCGGCATCGTGGGGGCCCGGCCGGGGGCCTTGTCAGCGGCGGGTGCCAAGATCGTCCGCATGGAGCTTGCACTGTTCTTCGCCGAGGTCGACGCCCAGCCGTGGGCCGAGCTGCACCATGCGTACGGAAGCGCCGTCGATGTGCCCGACTGCCTGCGGGTGCTCGCCGGTGACGACGAGGACGCGGCGTCCGAGGCGCTCTCCGAGCTGTACGGCAGCATCCTGCACCAGGGTTCGGTGTGCGAGGCGACGGCCCACGCGGTGCCGTATCTGGCACGGCTCGCGGAGGCCGGGCACCGCACGGAGGACCTGCTGGTGCTGCTCGGCGGGATCGCGGAGGGCGGCGAGGACCAGGGGGAGACGGATGAAGCCGCCTGCCGGACGGCCGTCGTCGCTCAACTGCCGTTGATCCTGGGCTGGATCGCCGACGAGAATCCCGGGTTGCGGCAGGCCGCCGCGTGGACCGCGGCCATGACAGGGGCATCCGGCCAGGTGCTGCCAGTGCTCCGGAGTCGCTGGGCGGAAGAGACGGATCCCCTTGTCCGGGCCGAACTCCTCGGTGCCATCGCCCACCTGGACCCGGCAGGGAGCGCCGCCGAGGCGACCGAAGCCATGCGTGCGGGCGAGCCGGGCGAGGTGAGGATCGCGGCCCTGCTGGCCGACGTCGACGCGGGCCGGCCCTGGGGCCCCGCCCACCACGAGGCGATGCTGGCGCTCCTCCCGGCCGACGAGCTGGTCCAGAGCCGCCTCGACCAGGAGCGCAACGAACCGCTGCAGTATGTCGTCGAATCCCTGCTGCTCCGTGACACCCCCGAGGACCGCGAAGCGGCGTACGGCCTGCTCGACGCGGCACTGCGCAGCCCCGACCCCGACGCCCGCGCCGAGGCGCTGTGGGCGGCGGAAGCCGCCTGTCTGCTCTCGCGCAGCGCGCCCGAACGGTTGGCCGCGCCCCTGCGGGCCCTGACGGCCGATCCGGCTGCCGTGCCCGCGGCGTACTCGCTCCTCGGGAAGCTGGGCGTCCATGGGGCCGTGGCCGCACCGGTCCTGGCCCGACTCGCCGCAGAGCAGGGTGATCCGGCGGACCGGGCGCTCGAAGCGCTTGTCACCGTGGCCCCCGCGCAGGCCGCGCCGCTCCTCGCTCGCGACCTGGGGCGGCGCCCGCGCGCGCTCGGTGCCGTATGCGGCTTCCCGAACCGAGGTGCGGCCGCCCTCTCGTTCCCGTACGACCCCGACCTGCTGGACGCGATCCGTGTCCGCCTCGTCGCGGACGACCTCGAAGGCAATGAGCCGTTCTGGCTCACGGCCCTGCTCACCGCCTGGGGCAGCCGGGCATCCTCGGCCCTGCCCGAACTGCGGTCCGCGCTGGCGCGGTTCCCGAAAGTCGTCCCCAGGGCGCTGGTGGCGGTCTGTCCGCCGGAGCATCGCGCGGAGGTGGCGGAACTCCTGACCACCGCGGCCCGCTCAGGACCGAAGGCGGGCAGGCTTGCGGCGGCCGGGGCGGTGCACGAGCTGACCGGCGACACCGGCCCCCTGCTGGCAGCGACGGGCGCGCGGCTCACCGAGGGTGGCTACGACGTACGGGAGGCTGCGAGCACCGCCGGCGAACTGGGCCCGGAGGCAGCCGGTCTGGTGCCCGCCCTGCGGGCCGCGCTCACTGTCCCCGAGCCGAACCGCACCATCCCGCAGCTGGACGGCGATGTCGAGATCGCCACCGCCCTGTGGCGGATCACAGGCGACGCCCAGGAGGCGGTGCCGGTGCTCGCCGGGGTGCTCGCGGAGGTCGGACCGGTCTGGATGCGCTGGACGTTCATCCGCACCGCGCGAGCGGCGGCCCTCATCGGAGAGGCGGCCCGCCCGCTGGTCCCCGCGCTGAAGGGCCTGCTGACGGACCGGGAGCAGACCCCGGCCGCGGTTCTCGCCCTGCATGCGATCGCACCCGAGTCCCTCGACGGCCCTCGGCTGGCGGGCCTGCTCCTGGACGCCGCGGAGGCGGACGCCGAACCCGTCACTGCCGTCGATGCCCTGGTGGCCCTCGGCCCGACCGCTCTCACCGACGACCACTTGAACCGGCTGATCGCCCTCGCTGAAAGGGACCTGCGGGTGACGGCCTCAGGGCTGGAGTCAGGCATCGCCCCGGCCGACGAACGACTGCGCGACCGGGTGCGCGAGGCGGTGCGCACACTGCGACCGCACTGACGGCGCGTGCGGGATCGCCTGCGCGCCGCCGGGAGGGCATGACGGCGCCGCCCCGCCGTCCGCGACCGCGGGATCGGCGAGCCGTGCCGGAACTCCGGCACGGCCCGCCGGATCGGCCGGTCGTGGGGCGGGCGCGTCCACGCCGTCAGGCGGCAGCGCCCCCCCGCAGACGTCAGCGCCCGGGCTGCCAGTCCGGGTGCCGGCCGCTCATGGCGATAGCCCGGTCGACGAGGGGTGCGTCGGCCGGTACCGGGACCGGCTGTCCGAAGACGTCGGGCCGCGGGACGTCGTCGCGGGGCGTCAGCATGGCCAGCGACACCTGCAGGCTCGCCTCGTCCGCCTCGTACGCCTGCCCGGTGGACCGGGCCAGGTCCCAGCCGTGGACGACCAGCTCATTCAGTGCGACCATCGCGGCCACCTCGCCCGGCAGATCCACACCGCCCGCCCTGGTCATCCCCTGCCGGGCGGCAGGGTCGCGCCAAGCAGTCACCAGCTCGTCCAGCAGGGGCGGCAGTGCCTTGCGCCAGTCGTCGCCGAGGACCGGCAGTGCGGCGGCCGGTGAGCTGTCGGTCGTCGGCCCGAGATCCTTCCGCGCCGCGTCGCGGAAGGCCCTGCTCAGCCCGACCAGATGGGCGAGCAGCTCCCGTACCGCATAGTCGGGGCAGGGGGTGGGGCCGGTCAGCTGTTTCTCCTCGATGCCGTCGAGCAGTGCAGCGACCTGACGTGCGGCAGGTCCCAGATCGGCCATGGGCATCGCTTGGTTTTCGGTATTCATACTCTTCAGACCGCTCCGGCACCCGGAACTCATCGGTCCTCGTGCGGGGACTCCACGCCGCACACCGGCAGACACGGCGTGCGGGAAGTCGGCACCCTCTTGCCCATGGGTCCCGGAACCCCCTGCCCCCTGTCCGTGGTGTTCAGCGGGTTCGTGACCGTGGGGACAGGCGGGAGCTGAGCGGGACGGGGCCGGGTCCGGGGCTCACGACTTCAGGGCACGGCCACCGAACCCGCCGCCCACAGCGGCCCGTTGCCACCAGGCATCCAGTGCCGGCGGGTCCATCGAGCCCCACTCCGGTGTGGCCTCCACCAGGGCCTGCCCCAGTCGCCGCCCAAGCTCCACCATGGCCCGGCCGGCCGCGGTGCGCTCGGAGTCGTACGTACGGAGTGCCTCGGCCCAGTGGGGCGCGGATCTGAGCGCCGACTCCAGTGCCGTCGCGTCCTGGAGCGCCTTGACCGCACCGGCACCGGTGTGCGGGCGGGCCACGGTCGCCGCGTCGCCGGTCAGCAGAAGCCGGCCGGTGGCGTACCGCGGCGCCGTGAAGTCGTACAACGGCTGGACGAACAGCTCGTCCGGCGCGGTCAGACCGATCAGGCCGCCCCAGTACGGTGGCAGCAACTCGGCGGCGATACGGGCGAGATGAGTATGCAGAGCGTCGGTGAGCGTGCCGGGCGGCAGACTCGTCGGAGTCTCCAGCGACAGTTCGAGATCCGGGGGAGGAGCGGTGTAGAGCACCCAGTTCACCCGGTGGCCGCCGGCGGCGTCCGGGATGCGGTAGACGATCACGTGGCCGCCCGGGAAGACGACGTACGCACACTCCTCGACGTCCCACAGGTGCTGATCGGGGGCGGTCATCCTGGAGACGGGGAAGGCGCCGCGCCAGGCGAGATAGCCGGCGTACTCGGGGCGCGCCGCGGTGGCGAGCCCGGCGCAGGCCTCGGTGCGGACGAGGGAGCGGTAGCCGTCCGCACCGATGGCGAAGTCGAACACCTCGGTACGGTCGCTGCCGTCGACGCTCGTGATGCGTAACGCAATCCCGTCCGGGGTGTGCCGCACCGCGCCGACGGTGGTGCCGGTGCGGTACTCGACGTCGTCCGGGACCCGGGCCCGCAGTTCGCGCCAGAGCGGACCCCAGTTGTACGTACGGAACGGGAAGGGCAGCTCGCCGATCAGCTTCCCGAGGGGCGCGCC
Organism: Streptomyces sp. NPDC051286; assembly: GCF_044455345.1. Classification (NCBI taxonomy): domain Bacteria; kingdom Bacillati; phylum Actinomycetota; class Actinomycetes; order Kitasatosporales; family Streptomycetaceae; genus Streptomyces; species Streptomyces sp. NPDC051286. The sequence goes on from NZ_JBITER010000005.1 coordinate 244,876, forward strand.
GCCCTCGCCGCGTACGTACCAGCGCCGACGGTTCAGCTGGATCCAGGGCATCCCCGCGTCCAGGTACCCGGCCGACCGAAGCTCCTCGTAACGGTCGTCGTGCACGGCCAGCCCGACGCCCCGCTCCGCCAACTGCCCCGGCGCGCGCTCCAGGACCACGATCTCGTCGGCACCGCCTCGGTACGCGGCCAGTGCGGCGGCGCATCCGGCGACGCTGCCGCCCACGACGACGACCCGGCCTCCACGCATCTGATGTCTCCTCGGCTGCACGGTGGGAAGATGTCCCACCGCCCCCTGACTCCCACTCGCAGAGGACGGTCAAACCCCCTGGAGCGCGCCCTCCGCGGAGGCCAGGCGGCGTTCCGCCAATGCCACGGGCCCCAGCGGCCCGTCCGTCGGGGCATCGCTCGCCGCCCAGGTCTCCACGGCCACCCGCACCGGCGCACTGGGACCGCGGCGGTCAGCCGGATGTCCAGCCGGTGCGCCTCGCCGTGGAGTCCGGCCCACGCTGCGAGCACCGTCGCCAGGGTGGCCTCCGACTCATAGCAGGCGTCGTTCCATGCCGACCGCAGGGCCGGGCCGGAGCACCTCGGTGGCGGAGCGTCCTCCGCCATGCGCGGTTAGCCCTGCGCGGCGAATCCTACGAAGGCCGCCCATCCGCCAGAGGCGACGGACAGGATTGGCCCCGTCTTGTCCTTCGAGTCGCGGACGTGGACGGTGTTCGTACGGGTCGCTACCTCGACGCACTCGCCGCCCGCTCCGCTGCTGTAGCTGCTCTTGAACCACGCGGACTCAGGCGTCCCCACAAGCGCTTCGGCATTCATGTCTCTCCCAGAGATTTCTCGATGAGGGCCAGCGATTCGCGCGGAGTGAGTGCCTGGGCCCGGAGGACTCCATACTGCTCCTCGAACTCCCGGACCGACCTTCGCTCCGTGTAGAGACGGCTGTCCTTGTGCGCCTCAACGTACGCGATCCTCCGCTCTTCCTTGGTCTCGATCAAGGTGAAGGCGCCAGCCATTCCCGCGTGATCCTCGCGTCGGGTCGGCATCACCTGGATCTCGACGTTGCGGTATTGGCCGACGAGGAGAATCTGCTCCAACTGACCACGCAGCACTTCGTCCCCGCCCAGGGGACGGCGCAGCATGCACTCCTCGATTACGAAGCTGATGATCGGCCTGGGGCGACGGGAGTAGATCTCGTGTCTGGACAGGCGTGCTGCCACGCGTTGCTCCACGATCTCCTCTTCCAGCACCGGCCGCCACATCTCGAACACGGCCCGCGCGTACTCTTCCGTTTGCAGCAGCCCAGGCACGCCGTGGTTGGCGTATACGTGCAGCTCAACTGCCTCCGCCTCCAGCCTCGCCGCATCCCGGAAGAACGCCGGATACTGAGCCCGAACCACCTCCTCCTTACTGGCCCGCAACACCCCGCCCGCGTCCAGCAGTTCGTCCGCCTGGTCGATGAACTTCGGCTGCGGGATGCGACGGCCTTGCTCGAACGAGGCGATGCTCGACGCCGAGTAGCCCGTCATCGCCCCGAACTCCGCCCGGTCCAGCCCGGCCCGTACCCGGAACAGCTTCAAGTGCTGGCCGAACACATGCAGAATGCCCGACCCGACCTCGTACTCATGCTCCGGCTGCTGTCGCGGATCGTCCACGTCCCACGCCTCCCGTTGCCGTCCCGCGTCGTCCTGCCTGCCCCGAACGTCCCCACCTGCGGATCGGCCAACGCGACCCACCGGAGTTGGTCACGCCCCGTACCGCGTACAGCCCGCGCGCCGACGCGTACAACGCAGACCCGTATGCGTGTCTTTGCTGGTCAACGGTAGGCACGGGCCGAGATCGTTTTCTGGATGAACCGCGCAGTTCCCCCAGACGTGCGCACCCCGCGGCCGCCCGGCGAGGTGGGTGAAGTGCGCATCGCGCAACTCGTCCCACGACGAGCACGTAATCCAGGCCATCCAGGGCGCCTTGCACATTCAGGGGCCAGCCCCGAGGACTCGAAGCAATGCCTGGTCCAGCTTGATTCCTGACGGTCGTCCGGCTCCCCGTTCGCCGCCTGCGGTGCAGCGGACACCGCCCCGACGTCGTATACGGGCCAAGGCCCCCTCCGCACCGCGCACAGAGCTGGCTAGGGTGATCGTTCCTGGCGGACCGGAACGAGGGGGCGGGCCGTATGGCGGCGAGCAGTGAGCGACGGCGCAGGGCGGACATCGTGCGCTACTGGCGCGCGGTGGAGATGTTCAGCCCGCAGAAGGTGGAGAAGACCTCGCCGCCGAAAGGCATGTATCCCGTGGAATCCGGGCGTCCTCTGCCGTGGGAAGAGGGACATCCCGTACGGCGGCGGAACCCGGGCCGGAACATGGTCAGGCAGCACACCGTCTACTGCGGCGTGTACCCGGTCGCGTCCGTCCGCGATGTCCTGCTTGACGTCTTCGGCAGCAGCGAGGAGGACCACGACGGCCGGGTGGACGGTGGCAGTGCCCTGCTGGCCTTCGAGGTCACGGACGAGGGGCTGCTGGTCCAGGACTCCATCACCTTCTCCGCGTGCGCCTGGGCGGTGGGGCGCAGCCGTAAGCCCGGCCCGGAGGCCCAAGGCTGGCTCGACGGTTTCGAGGCAGAAGCCGACGAGTGCGAAAGTGTTGTGCTGGGCGTCGGCGACGGCAAGGTGACGATCGCGGACACGGTGCCAGGGCGGCGGCAGCGGCCCTTCGCAGGGTTGCTGTGCGAGATCACGGTCGGCGCGGTCGGCGGCGCCTTGAACGCTGTGCTCGGACCGGTGCTCGGTGACGTGGCGGTCGGTGCCCTCTCCGGTGCCGTCGATGCAGTGGCCGACGGCGGTGCCAGGCGCTCCGCCAGGCGCGAGGACGAGGGGGCGCTGGACGACAGCCCGTTGGACGAGGGCAAACCAGTCGATGCGGGGGACGACGACGAGGCTCCGCCCCGGCTCGGGGAGAAGCCGCTGACTGTGCGTGACCTGTCGGCCGTCACCCGCTGGGTCGCAGAACAGTTCGGCGTCGCCGACGACCTGCGGCCGGAGACGATTCGGGTCCAGTGCAGATCTGTGTCCCGGCGGAAGGCCGGCCGGTCGGGCGGGTCGGACTTCCTGAACAGCTTCATCGCGACGGACCTCGGCCTCGTCGCGGGTAGCCTCACCAAGGACGATCCGGGGCCCGCGCTACGGGACTACCTGACCGCTTCGACCGCGCTGCGCGGACGTGCGCGCATCGACCTCAAGCACGAACCCGGAGCGGTACTCGACGGCGTTCAGCCGGCCCATTTCCCGCTCGGGCGATGGCCTGCAAAGACGGAGCACCCGCTGGTGCTGAGCCAGCAGTTCGCAGTGAACCGGATCGTGGAGCAGCTCACCGACACCGACGGCCTGTACGCGGTGAACGGCCCGCCCGGTACGGGTAAGACCACACAGTTGCGGGACCTCATCGCCTCCGTGCTGGTCATGCGGGCAGAGCGACTGTCCGAACTCCGGCGGCCCGAAGACGCGTTCACCGGCCAGGCGCACCGCTGGAGCACCGGCACCTACCAGCGGTCTGTCGCGTCGCTTAAACCGGAGCTGGCGGGTTACGAGATGGTGATCGCGTCGGCCAACAACGGTGCTGTCGAGAACGTCTCCAACGAGATCCCTGCGCTCGAATCCGTCGCCGACGAGTGGCGGGAGGAAGCGTCCTTCTTCCCGGAACAGGGACGACTTGTTCTCGACGGCGTGCCGGCGTGGGGAACCCTCGCCGCAAAGCTCGGCAACAAGGGGAACCGTTCGGATTTCCGGAACAGGTACTGGTTCGGACCTCCGCGCGAGGAGCGGGCCGAGCGTGGCGAAGGCATGCGGGACCTCCTGAAGGCGGCGGCGTCACGCGCCGGCGACCTGGCGGCGTGGCGGGAGTCCGTGGCCCGCTTCCGGGACGCGCGGCAGACGGTGCGGGCCTTGAGGGACGAGCGTCAGCGAGCGTATGAGGCGCTCCTGGACTTCAGCGGTTCGCATGCGGCCGTCACCACTGCCCAGGAGGCGGTTCTCAGCGCCGAGCAGGACTTGGAGGCACTTCGGCAACCGGCCGCGGAGGCCCGTGCGGCTCGCGGCAGGGCACAGAGTGACCTCGCAGGCCCTGCGGGCCGAAGGGCGGAGCACCGTCGGCACCGTCCCGGCCTGACCGCGGGCATCTTCACACTCGGCGCGGCGCAGCGCGACTGGCAGACGGAGGACCAGCTGCTGGCCGAAGCGGAGCAGACAGCTCGGGCCGCGTACGAGGAACACACGCAGACGGCCGCCACGTACGACCGGGCCGAAGCGGCCCGCAGAGGCGTCCTGGACGAAGCCGGGAGGGCGCTCGATGCGGCGGAAAGACGCCACGCACAACTCCTGGCAACCTTGGGGGCAGCCATTGAGCGCTGGGGCAACTGCATTCCGGGCCAAGAGGAGCGCGGCGAGCGAACAGCGGAGGATGCGCGGGAGCTCTCCTCGCCCTGGTCCGATCCGGAGTTCACCCGGGCCCGCACCCGACTCTTTCTCGCCGCGATGGATCTGCACCGTGCGTTCATCGAAGGCGCGGCCGACCGGATGCGCAAGAATCTTGACGCTGCGATGGACGTCCTCTGCGGCGACGCTCCCAAGACCCTGAAGCCGGAGGTGGTGCTGGCGGCGTGGCAGAGCCTCTTCCTCGCTCTGCCAGTCGTCTCCACCACATTCGCCTCACTGGACCGGATGTTCACTGGTCTGGGGCCCCAGTCGCTGGGCTGGATGCTGATCGACGAGGCCGGCCAGGCGACCGCGCAGATGCCGGTGGGCGCGCTGTGGCGGGCGCGCAGAGGGGTCATCGTGGGCGATCCGCTGCAACTGGAGCCGGTGGTCACGCTGCCGCACACGGGGCAGCAGGCGCTTCGCCGTACCTTCGGTGTGGCTGAGGAGTGGGAACCGTCCCGCACGTCGGCGCAGCGTGTCGCGGACCGGCTGAACAGCTACGGCACGTGGCTTCCGGCACCCCAGGGTTCAGAGGACGACCGGGTCTGGGTGGGGTCGCCCCTGAGAGTGCACCGGCGCTGCGACGACCCGATGTTCGCGATCAGTAACGAGATCGCCTACGACGGGCTGATGGTGCACGGGGTGCACCGGGACGACGATTACGCGGTGGCCCGGCGCGGTGTGTGGTGGCCGGTGAGCGGAGGGCGGGCACCGCAGGGCAAGTGGGTGCCGGACGAGGGGGATTGCGCGAACGTCATCGTGCACCGGCTGGTCGACCAGGGCCTTGACCCGAAGCGTGAGCTCTTCGTCATCAGCCCGTTCCGGGACGTCGTGGCCGGGCTCCGTTGCGAACTGTGCCACGTTGTCCCGCGCGACAGGGTGGGCACCGTGCATACGACGCAGGGGAAGGAAGCCGACGTGGTGCTGCTGGTCCTCGGTGCGGGCGGGGACACAGCAGGCCCGCGAGCCTGGGCGGCATCCGCCCCGAACCTGCTGAACGTCGCGGTGAGCCGCGCTCGTCGGCGGCTTTTCGTCGTGGGTGACCACGACGCATGGCGTGGGCACCAGCACTTCGACGTACTCGCACGTCAGCTGCCATGCATCTCGGAAGCCGAGCAGGCGGCCATGCGGGAACTCGCCCCGACGGCGCTGGCCGAAGGGTGTCGCTGCCGATAGGCGCGGGCGCGTCCCACGCCTACGTGCCCTTGTGCAGCGCTTTGAACGCTCCGGATCCATCCGCACCCGGGGCAGCCGTCGCGGCCCCTCCGAGCCGAGTCCGTCAGGCTCCGTGCCGTGTACAGCCCGCACGCCGGTGCGTACAGCCCGTTCCCGTCCGCGCGTCTGCCCTGGTCAAGGGTATGCCGTGGCCGAGATTGTCTTCGTCATGAGCCGAGCGATTACCTCAGAGGTGCGGATCCAGCAACCGGCGTCAGCTGTACGCGAGTTCGCCATGTAGTTCACCTCCACCCCACGCGGCGCCAGGCTTGCCCGGCGCCTCGTCTCGTACCGGCTCGACGAGTGGGGTCACCCCTATGGCTCCCTTCCCAACGAGGCCCTTACCCTGATCGCCGCCGAGCTGGCAGCGAACGCCATCCGTCATGGCCACGTGTCCGGACGCGACTTCCACGTGAGGCTCATCAGCTGTGCCGCGAGACTCGTCTCGTCCGGGCTGTCGACGACCGCGACGAGGCTCCAGGAAGTCATTGCCGAACACAACGACTGCTGAGGGGCAAGCGGTTCCTGATGCCACCTCGTCGGGTCGACGCAACCTTTGCGGAGTTGCTGCCTGTGACCGGGCGGCAGCGCTCCGCCCCCGGTGCTGTGCGGTACCGGGGGCGGAAAGCTCTACGGAGTCGGAGCGGCTCAGACCAGCTGCTCATACGCCGGCAGCGTCAGGAAGTCCGCGTAGTCCTGGTCCAGCGACACGTGGAGAAGCAGGTCGTGGGCCTGCTGCCACTTGCCGGAGTTGAATGCCTCCTCGCCGATCTCCTCGCGGATCGCAGCGAGTTCCTCGGCGGCGACCTTGCGGGCCAGGTCCGCCGTGGCGTGCTCGCCGTTCTCGAAGACCACGTCCGCGTTGATCCACTGCCAGATCTGCGATCGGGAGATCTCCGCGGTGGCGGCGTCCTCCATCAGGTTGAAGATGGCGACGGCGCCCATGCCGCGCAGCCACGCCTCGATGTAGCGGATGCCGACGGCGACGGCGCCCAGCAGGCCGTCGTACGTGGGCTTGGCGTCCAGGCTGCCGATGGCGATCAGGTCGCCCGGCGCCACGGAGACGTCCTCGCGCAGACGGTCCTTCTGGTTCGGCTTCTCGCCGAGGACCGCATCGAAGGAGGCCATGGCGATCGGGACGAGGTCCGGGTGGGCGACCCAGGAGCCGTCGAAGCCGTCGTTCGCCTCGCGGTCCTTGTCGGCCTTGACCTTCTCGAAGGCGACCTTGTTGACCTCGGCGTCACGGCGGGACGGAATGAATGCGGCCATGCCGCCGATCGCGTGCGCACCGCGCTTGTGACAGGTGCGGACGAGGAGTTCCGTGTACGCGCGCATGAACGGGGCGGTCATCGTCACCGCGTTGCGGTCCGGCAGGACGAACTTCGAGCCGCCGTCACGGAAGTTCTTGACGATGGAGAAGAGGTAGTCCCAGCGGCCCGCGTTCAGCCCGGAGGCGTGGTCGCGGAGTTCGTAGAGGATCTCCTCCATCTCGTACGCGGCGGTGATCGTCTCGATCAGGACAGTCGCGCGGACCGTGCCCTGCGGGATACCGACGTAGTCCTGGGCGAAGACGAAGATATCGTTCCAGAGGCGGGCCTCCAGATGCGACTCCGTCTTCGGGAGGTAGAAGTAGGGGCCCTTGCCGAGGTCGATGAGGCGCTGGGCGTTGTGGAAGAAGTACAGGCCGAAGTCGACCAGCGCGCCCGGCACGGGGGTGCCCTCGAGCTGGAGATGACGCTCGTTCAGGTGCCAGCCGCGGGGGCGGGTGACGACCGTGGCGAGCGTGTCGGCGGGCCCCAGGGCGTACGACTTGCCGGACTTGGGGTCCGTGAAGTCGATGCGGCGCTCGTAGGCGTCGATCAGATTGAGCTGGCCGAGGATGACGTTCTCCCACGTGGGGGCGGACGCGTCCTCGAAGTCGGCGAGCCAGACCTTGGCGCCCGAGTTCAGGGCGTTGATGGTCATCTTGCGGTCGGTCGGACCGGTGATCTCCACCCGGCGGTCGTTCAGCGCGGCCGGGGCCGGGGCGACCTTCCAGGAGTCGTCCGCACGGATCGCCGCCGTTTCGGGCAGGAAGTCCAGCGTGGACGTACGGGCGATCTCGGCGCGGCGCTCGGCGCGGCGGGCGAGCAGCTCGTCACGGCGGGGCGTGAACTGCCGGTGCAGCTCGGCCACGAACGCGAGGGCCGCGTCGGTCAGGACCTCATCCTGCCGGGGCAGGGGCTCGGCATCGACGATGGCCAGCGGGGACGGCGCTGGTGCGGACATGAGCTGTCACTCCTTCAGCGGGCGGTGCGGGCGGTGCCTTCGCGGCCGCCGGGTCGCCTCAATGGCACGGCGTGCCAGGGCTCCGGGATACGGCCGTGGGCGCCGACTGGGGTACAGAGCGCTTCTGATCAGTGGATAGTAGTTTCCTCATAGTGGAAGTTCAATCGTTTGTTGATGTCGAGATTCTCCGGGTCGACACAAGTGAGGTGGGGGCGGCGCAGCGTGCCGGTGCGCGCACGGCCCGTTCAGTCGAGGTGCCTCAGGTCCTCCGCGGTGTCGATGTCGTACGCCTCCGCCACATCGGAACATTCGACGAGGGTGATCGCATCGTGGTGCGCCCGCAGGTACGCACGCGCGCCCTGGTCGCCCACGGCACCCGCCGCGATGTCCGCCCACCGGTCGGCACCGAACAGCACCGGATGGCCGCGCTCCCCGTCGTACGAGGCTGCCGCCAGCGTCATCCGGGAGCGGTACGCCGACCGGACCCGGGACACCGCCTGCGCACCGATGCCCGGCTGGTCGACCAGGAGGACGAGCGCCGCGTCCGCCTCCGTACCGGAGAGCGCGCCGAGCCCCGCCCGCAGTGAGGAACCCATGCCTTCCGGCCATTGCGGGTTGACGGTCACCGCACATCCCGAGAGGTCCGCCCGCGCCCGCACTTCGTCCGCTGCGGCGCCGAGCACCACATGGACGGGGTCGCAGCCGCCCTCCCGCAGCATGCGTATGGCGTGCTCGACGAGTGGCCGCCCGCGGTGTTCCAGCAACGCCTTCGGCCGGCCGCCGAGCCGTCGGCCACCGCCTGCGGCGAGCAGCAGACCTGCGATGACGGGGTGAGATGAATGAGCCATGAGGCCCTGAATACCCCACCACGCCCGCGAATTCCTCCACGAACCGGCCCGTGGCTCGCATCCCCTACTGGTTACCCTGAATTCTGTCCCTGGAGTGGCGCACGGCACCTTTCATGGCGTTAACTTGCGCACCCCCGGACTCTTGACCACGGTCCGGGACATGGTTGAAACACCGGCACAAGGATGTGCGAGGGGGAGTGCTTTGTTGCGAAGCATGGGGCAGACACGGGTGACCAGCAGTGGCGAGGACCCGAGGGTGAGGGAGTTGCGTACGGCCGTCTCCCGGCTCCGCCGTGAGCTGGCGGGGCATCCCGCGGAGTTCCCCGACCGCAAGATCGCTGAGGAGGAACTGGCGGCCCTGGACGCGATGGCCGTCACCGGTGTGCCCGAGATTCCGCGGCTGCGCCGCTCACTGCTGCTGATCGCGGGGGCGGTCGGCTCGGTCAGTGCACTGGCATCCGCGCTCAGGGACGTGCGGGTCGCCGTGGATCTCTTCGGCGAGCCGCCACGCCGCTGACGTAACGGCCTCCCCCACTCCCTGTCGTGGGGGAGGCCGTAAGGGAGGGGAGAGCGCGGGCCGGGGGTCAGCGGCGGATGAGGCGGCGCGCCGTTGCCGCAGCGACCGCCGACGTGCGGGAGTCGACGCCCAATTTGGCGTAGATGTGCACCAGATGGGACTTCACCGTCGCCTGGCTGAGGAACAGCGCCTTGCTGATCTGCAGGTTCGACAGTCCCTCACCGACCAGTTGCAGCACCTCCAGCTCGCGCTTGGTCAGGGCCTCTGCGGGCGTCCGCATGCGGTCCATCAGCCGGTGCGCGACAGCCGGGGCGAGCGCCGAGCGGCCGGCCGCCGCGGTGCGCACCGCTGCCGCCAGCTCCTCGGGCGGGGCGTCCTTGAGGAGGTAGCCGCTCGCGCCCGCCTCCACGGCCGCCAGGATGTCGGCGTCCGTGTCGTAGGTGGTGAGGATCAGGACCCGGGGCGCGTCGGGCGCCGCGGTGATCGCCGCGGTGGCCTCCGAGCCGTGCAGGCCCGTCCCGAACTGGAGGTCCATCAGCACGACGTCGAACTCGCCGGTCCCCGCGAGCGCCACGGCCCGCTCGGCGGTGTCGGCCTCGGCGACCACGCGGAAGTCCGGCTCGGTGTCGAGGACGGCCCGCAGCCCCGCACGCACCACCGGGTGGTCGTCGGCGAGCAGCAGCCGGATGGGGGTGGCGGTCATGCGGCGGACCTCTCTTCGTGCCCGGACAGCGGGAGGGGGAGGGTGAGCGCCAGGGCGGTGCCCTGGCCGGGGGCCGATTCGACACTCAGCGCGCCGCCGAGTGAACGGGCCCGGGACCGTATGGCGGGGAGACCGAAACCTCCGGTCGCCGTGGCCCCCGTGAGCGTGGGCGAGCCCGGCGAGAAGCCCCGGCCGTCGTCCACGACGTCCAGCGACACCGAGGTGTCCATGAAGCTCAGCGTGATCTCCGCACGCCGGGCGCCGGCATGCTGCACCGTGTTGGCCAGCGCCGACTGGGCGGTACGGAGCAGCGCCACTTCGTACGGCGTCGGCAGCTCCACCGGCGTCCCGCTGACCGCGAACTGCACGGCCAGATCCGGTCCGGTGGTGCGCGCACAGAGGCGTTCGAGGGCGCCAGCGAGCGAACCGTTCTCCAGATCGGGCGGGGTGAGGGCGCGTACGAAGCGGCGGGCCTCGGCGAGATTGTCCTGCGCGGCTTCGCGGGCCCGGCGCACATGCGCGGTGGCGGGGGCGTCCGGCGGAAGGGTGCGCTCGGCGGCGCGCAGCAGCAGCTGAATGCTGGACAGGCCCTGCGCGAGTGTGTCGTGGATCTCGCGGGCCAGCCGCTCGCGTTCGGCGAGCGTTCCCGCCGTGCGCTCGGCCATGGCCAGCTCCGCCCGGGTCGAGACCAGCTCCTCGATCAGCTCGCGGCGCCGCTCGCTCTCCCGGAACAACGCGTCGTACCCGAGGACCGTGGCGATCGCGACCGCCGCACCGAGCAGCGGTCCGATGAAAGCGCCGGGCGTGACCGGCCCGCCGTGCACCACAAAGCCGGCGATGGAAGCTGCCGCGGTGATGAAGACGGCGGGCAGACCCCAGCGCATCGGCAGCAGATGCAGTTGCAGGAAGTACAGCGGGAAGGCCAGCCACAGGGCGTCCGGCGAAAGGACGAGGAGAGCGAGCCAGATCGCTCCGAGGAGCGACAGCCACAGGGCGGCCGCCCGGTTCTGCGGCTGCACTGCGGGGGCGAGCGCGCCCGCCGCGTAGACAGCGGCCATGACGCAGGCGAGCGTGACGACGGCGGGCGCGCTTGATGTGCCGTGGCTCACGGCCGGCACCGCGCAGAGCGCCAGCAGTCCCAGCAGCAGTGCGTGCAGACAGAACCGCAGCGCGGCGGCGACCGGGGTGTGCGAACGCGAATTCATGATGTGTTCCAGCGTAGACGCGCGGCGTCCGCGACCAGTCAATCGAAAGGTTGATGTCAGACCCGTCCGGCGTGCGATGTTTTCGAGGGCCGGCCGACCGAGGCTGGAGTCATGTTCGTCGCATGGAGAGATCTCCGGTTCGCCAGGGGCCGGTTCGCGCTCATGGGCACGGTCGTGGTGCTGATCACGCTGCTCGTGGGCTTGTTGTCCGGTCTTACGGCCGGCCTGGCCAGGGAGAACACCTCGGCCGTCACGGGGCTGAACGCCGATCACCTCGCGTTCGCCGCCCCACCCGACGGCCAGTCGGTGTCCTTCACCAACTCGAACGTCGAGGAGAGCGCGTGGCGGAGCTGGGCGAAGCAGCCCGGCGTCGGTTCCGCGCAGCCCCTCGGTATCCGTACGCTCAACGCCGCCGCCGTTCCGGGGAAGCGGACGGCCGCCGTGTCGGTGTTCGGTGTCGAGCAGGACTCGGGCCTTGCCCCGACGGCCGGCGGGGCGCGCGTCGGCCCGGGGCGGATCGTGCTCTCCGAGCAGGCCGCCGACGAGCTCGGCGCGGCCGCCGGTGACCGGGTGCGACTCGGCCGCCTCGAGGTGCGTGTGGCGGCGGTCGCGGGAGATGCCTCGTACAGCCATACGCCGGTCGTGTGGACCTCGCTCGACGACTGGCAGCGCTTCGCGGACAGCGGGACGGGCGGCGCACCGCACGCCACGGTGATCGCCCTGACCACCACCGGTGGCGCCGACCTTGCCGCCGGTGACAAGGCGGCCGGGACCAGTACGCTCTCCCTCGGCGATTCGCTCACCGCCATCGGCTCCTACCAGGCCGAGAACGGTTCGCTCCAGCTGATGCGCGGCTTCCTGTTCGCCATCTCGGCCCTGGTGATCGGCGCCTTCTTCACCGTCTGGACGATCCAGCGCAGCGGCGACGTCGCCGTCCTCAAGGCGCTCGGCGCCTCCACCCCGTACCTGCTGCGCGACGCGCTCGGGCAGGCCGTCGTGATGCTCGCGATCGGTACGGGGCTGGGGACCGCGCTCGCCTCGGGCATCGGCGCGGTGGTCAGCGGCGGGGCCGTGCCGTTCGTCCTCGACGCGGCGACCGTCCTCGTTCCGGCCGCCGTCATGATCACCCTCGGCGCCCTCGGGGCGGCGCTGTCCATCCGGCGGATCACCGCCGTCGACCCGCTCACCGCACTCGGGAGTGCCCGATGACCCTCACCCTGGCCGATGTCACCCTCACCTACCCCGACGGCGACGGCCGGCTCACCGCCCTTGACCACGTCTCGCTCGACGTTCCCGAGGGCTCGCTCACCGCGGTCGTCGGACCGTCCGGCTCCGGCAAGTCCAGCCTCCTCGCGGTGGCGGCGACGCTGGTCACGCCGGACGAGGGGCGGGTCGTGATCGCAGGTCGGGAGACGGCGGGACTCGGGCGCGCGGAGAAGGCGGCGCTGCGCCGCGAACGCATCGGCATCGTCTTCCAGCAGCCGAACCTGCTGCCGTCGCTGACCGCCGCCGAACAGCTTCAAGTGATGACGCATCTGTCGGGCGGTAACACCCGCGGCGCCCGCGGGCGGGCGCTGGAGCTCCTCGACGCGGTCGGTCTGGCCGACAAGGCGGACCGCAGGCCGCACCAGCTGTCGGGCGGCCAGCGCCAGCGGATCAATATCGCGCGGGCGCTGATGAACGATCCGGCGGTACTCCTGGTCGACGAGCCGACGAGCGCTCTCGACCACGAGCGCGGCGCGGCGGTGCTGGACCTGCTGATCACGCTGACCCGGGAACGATCGACGGCGACCGTGCTGGTCACCCACGACCGGACGCATCTGGAACGGACGGACCGGACGGTGGTGATGCAGGACGGGCGGCTGACGGAAGCGGTGCTCAGCTGATCCCCGAACGAACATGTCGGTGCCCGCCGGGTCCCAGCCCGGCGGGGCCCGCGGCGGCCGGGGGGTGTGAGCCGGGCGGTCCGCGGGTGGGCCGGCCGGGGGGCAGCAACATAGCGGCCGGGTGGGGGGTAGGCCCAATACGG